>CAMNWW010000199.1 GCA_946566415.1 uncultured Lachnospiraceae bacterium
CCCAAGTATTTCAACAGCAAAGAGTATGAAGTGCGTGTTATGCTTCCCAAATATTCTTGTATGAAGGAAGAATGGAAGGGGAAGATGGAGTATTGCCTTCACTTTTATATGGACCTGAACTGGAGGCAGCAGTATGTAGGGATCCTCACGATGCAGCATGAAGGGATTACTTTTTATTTCGTAGACAATGAATATTATTTTAACGGGCCGAAGCCGTATGGGGACGTAGCGTACGACATCGAAAAGTTTGCATTTTTCTCCAAAGCGTCTTTGAGCGCGCTGCCGCTTATGGATTACCGTCCGGATATTATCCACTGCCATGACTGGCAGACAGGGCTTGTACCGGTATATTTGGATAACTTCCGGTATGGAAATGAATTTTTCCGTGGGATCAAGACAGTGTTTACGATACATAACCTGAAGTTCCAAGGAATCTGGGACAAGAAGACGGTGCGGGATATTACGGGCCTTCCGGAATATTATTTTGCGCCGGATAAGCTTGAGGCGTACAAGGACGCTAACTTCCTCAAAGGCGGGATCGTTTATTCCGACCGTGTGACTACGGTCAGCAATACGTATGCGGAAGAGATCAAGATGCCGTTTTACGGAGAAAAGCTGGATGGGCTTATGAACGCAAGGGCGAACTGCCTGTCCGGTATTGTGAACGGAATCGACTATGAAGATTTTAATCCGGAGACAGATCCGCATATTGCGAGGAACTATAATCTGGAGAATTTCCGCAAAGAGAAGGTAAAGAATAAGATAGCGCTTCAGGAAGAGCTTGGTCTTGAGAAAAATCCGCACACCATGATGATCGGCGTGGTTTCCAGGCTGACGGATCAGAAGGGATTCGACCTGATCGACCGTGTGATGGATGAACTTTGCCAGGATGCGATCCAGATCGTAGTGCTGGGTACAGGAGAAGAGCAGTATGAGAATATGTTCCGGCATTTTGCGTGGAAGTATCCGGATAAGGTGGCCGCGCTTATTTACTATTCCGAGCCGATGTCACATAAGATCTACGCATCCTGCGACGCATTCCTGATGCCGTCTTTGTTCGAGCCCTGCGGGCTGAGCCAGCTTATGAGCCTTAGGTACGGCACTGTTCCGATCGTGCGCGAGACAGGGGGTCTTAAGGACACGGTGGAGCCTTACAACGAATACGAGAAGTCCGGTACCGGATTCAGCTTCATGAATTACAATGCGCATGAGATGATGGCGACTGTCCGCTATGCGGAACAGATTTACTATGACAGAAAGCGTGACTGGAATAAAATCGTGGAACGCGGGATGCAGCAGGACTTCTCATGGAAGAATTCAGCACGGCTTTATGAAAAACTGTACGAAAGCATGTAAGGAAGCGATAGGATGAAAATAAGGGACATATTACATGAGGACGGAATCCATGTATCGTTTGAGGTGTTTCCGCCGAAGACGGACGCGGGATTTGAATCCGTTTTGCGGGCGACCGACGAGATCGCGGCTCTGAGGCCTTCCTTTGTCAGTGTCACATATGGTGCGGGCGGCGGAACGAGTAAGAATACAGCAAAGATCGCATCCCATATTAAGGATGATCTTCATGTACCCAGTCTTGCCCACTTGACCTGTGTATCCTCTACCAGGGAGGAAGTAAGGGAAGTTGTGGGAAAGCTTAAGGAACGGAAGATAGAGAATGTGCTCGCCCTTCGGGGAGATATTCCGGATAACGGTGCATTTCCGCAGCCTGGACAATATCGGTATGCATCGGAACTGATCGAGGATATCAAAGGACAGGCGGATTTTTGCATCGGGGCGGCGTGTTACCCGGAGGGGCATGTGGAATGTGAACATAAGAATGACGATATTATCCACCTGAAGGAGAAGGTGGACTGCGGTGTGGATTTTCTTACAACGCAGATGTTTTTCGACAACAGCATTTTTTATAATTTTCTGTACCGTATCCGAGAAAAGGGTATTACGGTTCCGGTACTTCCGGGCATTATGCCGATGACGAACCAGAAACAGATCATAAAGAGCTGCAAGCTTTCCGGCGCGTCTCTTCCGCAGAGATTTCAGGCCATCGCCGACTATTTTGGCGACGATCCTGCGGCAATGAAGCAGGCGGGGATTGCCTATGCGACCGACCAGATCATAGACCTGATCGCTAACGGAATCCGGAATATCCATGTGTATTCCATGAATAAGCCGGAAGTTGCGGCGGCGATTATGTCGAATTTATCAGAAATTATAAAATAGAGGTATCAGGCCATGACAGATGAAAGAACGCTGGAAGCGGTCCGATATCTGGGATATGGAAGGCATGCGGTAGATGAGAGGACACGCTTACTCGTTGCAGATTCCTTCAGGGAGCTGGAATCGTGTGTGCGGGCGAAATCCATCTATCGCATTTTTGAATGCCATTTCCCGGAAGACGGACAAATTCAGATAGGAAGTATGGGCATTAAGAGCAAAAGTCTTGGAAAGAACCTGCTGGGGTGCCGGGAAGCAGCGGTATTCGGCGCGACATTAGGCTCTGAGGTAGATTTCCGTATGAAAAGATATTCTTTTACAGATATGGCGAGGGCAGTTGTGCTGCAGGCGTGCGCAGCGGCATATTTGGAGGAATACTGTGACGAGGCGCAAAGTGGGATCGCGGCGGAAAAAGCAGCGCAGGGACAGTGGCTGCGTCCACGGTTCAGCCCAGGATACGGGGATTTTGACATTCATCATCAGGAAGACATCCTGCGGATGCTGGACGCCCCGAAAAAGATAGGACTTACCATGACAGACGGCTATATGCTGACTCCGACAAAATCGGTGACGGCAGTCATAGGAATCAGCACAGAGAGAAATGACTGCCACAGGAAGGGCTGTGAAGCCTGTGATAAGAGAGATTGCAAATACAGAAGGGACGGCGACGGCACGGTATGAGTATAAAAGAGCGGTTAGGCAGAGAGTTGTTGTTTTTCGACGGCGGAATGGGCACGCTCCTCCAGGCAGAGGGACTAACGCCCGGAGAACTTCCCGAGGTCTGGAATCTGGAACATCCGGATAAGATTGAAGAGATACACAGACAATATTATGAGGCAGGAAGCGATATCGTCCTTGCAAATACATTCGGTGCGAATGCATGTAAGTTCCATCATGACAGATATCTGCCGGAGGATGCGGTGAAAGCGGCGCTTGATGCCGCCAGAACGGCTCAGAAAAGGGCAAAGCAGAAGGGGAGAGAAACATATGTGGCTCTGGACATCGGTCCTACCGGAAAGCTGTTAAAGCCTATGGGCGACCTTGCGTTTTCGGACGCCTACGAAGCGTTTGAACGTGAAGTGAGGTGCGGGCAAAAATACGGGGCTGACCTTATTCATATCGAGACGATGAGCGATACCTACGAGGTGAAGGCGGCAGTGCTCGCCGCCAAGGAAAATGCAGACCTTCCTGTTTTTGCGACTATGATTTTTGACGAGAAAGGGAAACTTCTGACAGGCGGAGATGTTCCGTCTGTCGTGGCTCTTTTGGAAGGGCTCAAAGTAGATGCGATTGGAATAAACTGCGGGTTAGGGCCGCGTCAGATGATTCCGATTTTAAAAGAGATGCGCAAATATACGTCTCTTCCTGTTATTGTAAAACCGAACGCAGGCCTTCCCAGGCAGCGAAATGGGGAAACATGCTATGACGTAGATCCGGAAGAGTTTGCGGCGACGATGGCCAAGATCGTGGAAAACGGCGCGAATATGATCGGCGGATGCTGCGGGACGACCCCGGAGCATATCAGACGGATGGTTGAGGCCTGCCGGAATTTGAAGATGCTTCCGCCTAAGGAGAAGGACGATACGATTGTATCATCCTATGGACAGGCAGTGATCTTTAGTGACAGACCGCTCATCATAGGGGAGAGAATCAATCCTACAGGAAAGAAAAAGTTCAAAGAAGCCTTAAAATCCCATGACATGGATTATATTCTGCGGGAAGGGATCACGCAGCAAGACGCGGGAGCGCATATTTTGGACGTGAACGTTGGGCTTCCAGATATTGACGAGGCGTCGATGATGCAGGATGTGGTGATGGAGCTGCAGAGTGTGACCAGTCTCCCCCTCCAGATTGATACCGTTGATGCAAAGGCAATGGAGAGCGCCATGCGGATCTATAACGGAAAACCAATGCTGAATTCTGTCAGCGGGAAACAGGAGTCTATGGATATGGTATTCCCCCTGGTGCAAAAGTACGGCGGCGTGGTCGTGGGGCTGACTTTGGATGAAAAGGGGATACCGTCGGATGCCGAAAGCAGGATTGAGATCGCGGGAAAGATCATAGCAGAAGCGTCCAGATACGGCATACCGAAAAAGGATATCGTGATCGATGTGCTGACAATGACAATAAGTTCAGAGAAAGAGGGGGCAAAGGTCACTTTAGAGGCGCTGAAAGGAGTGAGAGGGCGCTATGGAGTGCGTACGGTACTGGGAGTGTCCAATATTTCATTCGGCCTTCCAAGACGCCCTATTATCAACAGCTATTTTTATGCGATGGCGCTAAAGAGCGGACTGACCGCAGGAATCATCAATCCATCTTCTGAGGAAATGATGCAGGCGTAT
>CAMNWW010000200.1 GCA_946566415.1 uncultured Lachnospiraceae bacterium
ATGTGGGAGAAACATCTATAGATGATTTTAATACTTATGCCGATGAATGTTCTGATTCTGGGTTTTCTGTTGATTATGAAAGAGGAGATAAGTTCTATGATGCAAAAGACGAGAACGGAAATCAGCTTTCACTATCTTATCAGGGAAATAGTGTAATGGTTATTCAGATTCAAAAATCTGATGAAGCTAAAGCAGAAGAAACAGAAGCAGATAATAAAACATCTTCAGAACCAGAGAAAGAAGAACTGGCAGAAGAACCAAGTGATGATACAAAATTAGCCAGCGGTATCCGGCCTGAGTTTAAGGAAGCGATGGATAGTTACGAAGCCTTTTATAATGACTATTGTGACTTTTTAATAAAGTACAAAGCGAATCCTACGGATATGAATTTGATCGCAGAATACTCAGATATGATGAAGAAAGCAGCCGATATGGATGAAAAATTTAATGTGTGGGAAGGTAATGATTTGAGTACGGAGGAGCTTAAATATTATCTTGACGTACATAACAGGATTACCCAGAAGATGCTTGATGCAACATCATAACCTAAGCAGAGGATGAAATTGTGCTATTTTTAAAATAAATTCTGCAAGAATTTCAGCCATGACTATGGTAGAATGCAGTTACAGATCAGATAAAACAGTAACGGAATACAGTGAGTTTAAGGCAGGAGGACAATAGAATGATCCGTAAATATGTTTTTGGACAGCCGATCGTAACGAACGCCGTAGTCATGGACATCATGAAGAGCGCGCAGAAGCTTTCTGAGGCAGTGACAGACGAATCGGGTAAAATCAAATTATCTTATCATATGAGTGAGAATGATGTCGTATACGGGCTTGGGGAGCAGGTGCGCGGAATCAATAAGCGTGGTTTTTCCTATATCAGCAATGCCACGGACGACCCAAGGCATACAGAGGATAAGCATTCCTTGTATGCGGGACACAATTTTCTGATCCTTGGCAGGGCAGGAGAAGGGGAGACCGTGGAAGGGGAAAAATCATTCGGAATTTTCGTGGATGATCCGGGTGAAGTGATTTTTGATGTAGGCGAGACGAAGTATGACGAGCTGGTTATAACGGCAGGCGGGGATTGTGTGATTTACAAGATTGACGGGGAGAGCCTGAAAGATATCGTAAAACAGTTCCGTAAGCTGATCGGACAGAGCTATATCCCGCCGAAGTGGGCGTTCGGGTACCAGCAGTCCAGATGGGGGTATATGAACGAGGACGATGTGCGGGAAGTAGTTAAGAAACATCATGGGCAGGGAATCCCCCTGGAAGCAGTGTATTTAGATATCGATTATATGGAAAGGTATAAGGATTTTACGGTCGATGAGGAGCGGTTCCCAGATTTTTGCAGCTTTGTAGGGGAAATGAAGGATCAGGGAATCCATCTTGTCCCGATCATTGACGCGGGGGTAAAAATAGAAAAAGATTACCCGGTTTACGAAGAAGGAGTCACGGGAAATTATTTCTGTAAGGATGAGGATGGGAAGGACTTTGTTGCAGCCGTATGGCCGGGCAAGGTACATTTCCCGGATGTGCTGAACTCGCGGACAAGAGAATGGTTCGGGCAGAAATATGAATGGCTGATGGAACAGGGAATCGACGGATTCTGGAATGACATGAACGAACCGGCAATTTTCTATTCAGAAAAAAATCTGAATGCTGTCATGGAAGAGCTGAAATCTATGGATTATGATAACTTGGATTTGAATAGCTTTTTCCACCTGACCGACATCGTGGGCGGGCTGTCCAATAACCCGCAGGATTATAGAAGCTTTTACCACGATATGGACGGGGTGAAAGTGCGCCATGACAAAGTACACAATCTCTATGGGTTCAATATGACAAGGGCCGCGGCTGAAGCGTTTGACAGGATAGCGCCGGATAAGAGGACGCTGTTGTTCTCGCGGTCATCTTACATCGGGATGCATCGGTACGGCGGGATATGGACCGGAGACAACCATTCATGGTGGGGGCAGCTCCTTTTAAGTATCCAGCAGATGCCGTCCTTAAATATGTGCGGTATTTTGTACACAGGATCGGATATCGGAGGGTTCGGAAGCGATACCACGGAAGACCTTCTCATGCGCTGGCTGGAATTTGGGATTTTCACACCGCTTATGCGAAACCATGCGGCGCTGGGGACGAGGATTCAGGAAGCGTATCAGTTCAGCCACATTGAGGACTTTAGAAATATCATCCGGATTCGCTATGGGATGCTTCCCTATATTTACAGTGAATATATGAAAGCAGTCCTCAGCGACGAGATGTATTTCAGGCCGGTTGCCTTTGACTATCCGGAAGATGCACATGCAGTCAGAGTCGAGGATCAGCTTATGGTGGGTGAAAGCATAATGATCGCTCCGGTTTATACACAGAACGCGAAAGGGCGGTACGTATATCTGCCGGAGGAAATGCTGATGGTACGGATGAGTTCGTTGGAGAACAAAACCTGTGAAGTTCTGGAGAAAGGACATCACTATGTTGACGCGGCGTTAAATGAAGTCGTTTTCTTTGTGAAAAAGAATCATGTGCTGCCGCTTGCTGTCCTGGAAGATGGGGTGAAAACGATTTCCGATATAGCGGACAGTGAATATAAATGGCTCGGTTTTGTAGAGGATACGGCGGAATATGTACTGTATAACGACGACGGAGTATCGAAAAAATATGTCCCGGAAAACGAATGGCGGACAGTATCGCTCAGGAAGGAAACATTCTGTTCTTGTATTGAAGACGGTATTTCTTAGGGGTCACTCCGTAACGGCGTTTGAAAATGCGGATAAAATAGGAAAGATTTTCGTATCCTGCATTTTCGGAGACTTCAAGTATCGTAAGCTGTGTTCCGCATAAAAGTTCAGCGGCTTTTCGGAGACGGAAATTATTCAGGTATTCCACGAAAGTCATGCTGGTGAAGGACTTGAAAAATTTTGTAAAATAAGAAGCGCTGTAACCGCAGAAGGCGGCGGCTTCATCCAATGTCAGGGGCTTTGCATAATTTGTGTCGATAAATTGAAGGAAATCTTTCATTTTTTGAATCTGGGAGGGCGGGCAGTAATCCGGATTGTCAGAATCAATATTCTGGCGGATGGATTCAAAATGATAGAAAATCGTAAACAGCCTTGATTTTACGAAAAGCTCAGCCCCAAAGCCGGGTTCGCCGGAGGCTTGGAACAGTTCGGCCAGAGGAAGACGGATCTGGTCGTAGCAGGAATCGGCAGACGAAAGCTTCAAAGGCAGACGGGTCCGTCCATCCAGATACGGCTTCAGATATTTCTGGAAACAGGCGTCAGAAGGAGAATCCTGGCCGAGAAGCTTCAGGGCGAACACGATGGTAAGGCATTCTGCTTTCTGATCTTCGTCACGCTCGACCGAATGGAGCTGGTTAGGAAGAATCAGGATGATGTCGCCCAAAGAAGCGCGAAAAGGCGTCCTGTTTACAGAGATGACGCAGGAACCGCTCAAAATATAGATGATCTCCATCTCATTATGCCAATGTAGGGTGCAGATAATGTCAGGGATCAATGAACGATAGACAGCATAAGGAAACTCCGCGTTTCCGTGCTGTCTGTTTTCATAATTGGCGCTTGTATGGATGGGCGGCAGCAGCATGGTCTTTTCCTCCGTAAAAGTATCTTGTAAATGACAGGGAAAAGTATACTCGAAAAAAGAGGTAAAATCAAGGGAAGAAGGAAAAACCGTCAAGCTGGGATTTTTATTGTACAGCTAATCATGTAAAATACTCATATTAGGAAAACGCAAGGGAGGTGTGGTTAGTGGGTAAGGTTTATATCACATTAACAGGAACAAAATATTATTATGGTTCAGATTTTATAAAGAAAGGGATGAAAGTATATTTGGAAAAAGAACCGGATAACGAGTACGACAAGGAAGCGATTCTGGTAAAAAGTAAAGAACTCGGAAAGATTGGGTATGTCGCAAATAGCTCATATACAGTTATTGGGCAGGCGATGAGCGCTGGGAGGCTTTATGATAGGATCGGCGATACCGCGGTAGGAAAAGTTGTCCTGGTAACATCGAAGGGCATTATCTGTAAAGTCAGTAAAAAAAGTTTATTGAATAATGGATAGAGTCAAACTAACTTGAAATCCACACAAAGCAATAGCGGGAAAAGATGTCGATAGTCAGGAAGAAATTGCCGCGAGGAGCAAGGCAATTCAATAGAATTTCAAAAATGAAAGTCCTTGCTACTGTTAAAAGTGGAATGGTGAAAAATGTTGAGATTATCAGAGTATAGGGAATTTATGTTCACGGTAATATATGGGCGCATGGCAGCAGAGTTTGAGAGGAGATGAATATGGCGGCACGTCTGACGGACAAGCGGAAAACTTAATATAGGCATTGTCTAAAAAAGAAAGGTGTGCTATACTCCATTCACGGGAAACCATAGAGCCAAAGGCGGCTTTACCCTTCTTGTATTTTACGGAGGGTTCAAGTAGCCCTCCAGATATCATGCCCTTTGGGTATATCATGCCTTTTGGGTATATCATGTCCTTTGGGTACGAAAGAAAGGAGGGCGATGCAATGTATGTTACATATCAAG
>CAMNWW010000201.1 GCA_946566415.1 uncultured Lachnospiraceae bacterium
GGATGTCTTCCCACACCCGGGTAAGCCCTATACTCGAAACAAGCTTTCCTGAGTCCGTTGGTTCGCCATTGCCGGATGGAAGATCAAACGCAGAGAGCGTTTGCGCGTTTTTAGTGCCGATAAATGACGCGATCAGGCAAACCAGTACAAGCATGATATAGTTGTGCTTCAATGTCTGGCGTCCGGAGCGCTTAAGTTCCTTTCTGCTTGGCATCAAGTTTTCCTCCTTGTTGTATAGTACAGATTCAAAAGCCGCTGGCTTGCCGTTGCTTTCGTAGTCATTATAAAATAAAGCCGGTCCCAAAGCAACTTTAGGGCTGGCTTTTGTCAAAAATTAATATTTACTGCCGATCCTTTGTACTCTTGGCAGAAACAAGGCAGAGAATGCCTGAAGGCGTACAAAAAGAAACAGTTTTAAGACGGTGTGTTTCTTTTTTTGTGTGTTTCTGTTTTCAGATAGCCGCTTAGACCAACAGTCAAAAACTGGAATATTGTATCTTCCGTTTCTTGGGTATTAGGCAGCGACCCCTCCACCACATACTTAGCGTACATTACGGTAGAAGTTAGCACATGATGCCACAATAAGTCCTGGTTAATCTTTTTCAAAGGGGGAAAAACCTTAAGGAAAATTCGGACTACGTTGGCAAAGGTATTAAAATAACTTGCATCCCGGCACTTATCATATTGCGGGAAAGATGCGCTGTCTCGGAAACGGTGGTAAAAGACCGTCTCATCCGGTCTGGCAACCCAAAACCGAAAGTAGGGCAGCCACAAACTTTTTACCGCTCCCATAGGGTCGGTAAGCATAAACAAAGGATTAAAATCTAAATGATCAAAAATTTCTGCGGCCTGTTTGTCTACATACGTGAAGCATTCTGCCATCAACTGTTCCTTGCTGTCAAAATAGCGGTACAATGCGCCGGGAGAAAGCTCGGCCAGCTCGCTAATGTTCTGAATCCGTGCCCCTTCAAGACCATATAACCGCACGGCTTTTATTGCTGCTATGATGATACGGGTTCTGGTGTCCTCCAATGTTAACCACTTCTCTATAAAAAATTTTTAAAAACATTTATTAAATTATACACGATTTATCTTCGCGAGGCAATACAAATATTTTCGCCGATTAAGGAATTCGAGGGAGAATTCATGTTGACGCATGCTTATCCAGGTGATATAATAATAGCCGTAAAATAAAATATGACTTTCTCTTATTCAGAGTGGTGGAGGTACAAAGGATCTGTGAAGCCACGGCAACCCCGTATGCGGAAGGTGCCAACCTGAGCGAGTAATCGAACAATAAGAGGATTGATGACGGAATTTTGGGTCAGTCCTTTTGGACTGACCTTTTCTTAATTTTATACTAGGAAGATTTCCTACACAACAAAAGACTCCCAAGGATCAATCAGATAAGAGAGAGGCAAGAGAAGAAAGGAAGGATATAATGGAGAGAGTATTATTTACATCTGAATCCGTAACAGAAGGACATCCGGACAAAATGTGCGACCAGATTTCTGATGCGATCCTGGACGCGCTGATGGAGCAGGACCCGATGAGCCGTGTTGCATGCGAGACATGCACGACTACGGGAATGGTATTGGTAATGGGAGAGATTACCACCAACGCATATGTTGATATGCAGAAACTTGTGCGGGATACCGTGCGGGAGATAGGATACACCAAAGCAGAGTACGGGTTTGACGCGAATACCTGCGGCGTATTGACGGCGATCGACGAACAGTCGCCGGATATTGCTCTCGGTGTAGATAAGGCGCTGGAGGCAAAAGAAAATAAAATGTCAGACGAGGAATTGGAAGCGATCGGCGCCGGAGACCAGGGAATGATGTTCGGCTATGCTACGGATGAAACAAAGGAGTATATGCCGTATCCTGCCGCACTGGCGCATAAGCTTGCAAAACGTCTTACAGATGTCAGAAAAGACGGGACACTGCCTTATCTGCGCCCGGATGGAAAAACACAGGTTACAGTAGAATATGATGAAAACGGGACTCCGGTACGGCTGGACGCAGTTGTTTTGTCTACGCAGCATGACCCGGATGTGACACAGGAGCAGATACATGACGATGTGAAAAAGTATATTTTTGATGAAATACTTCCGGCAGGGATGGTGGATGCGAACACGAAATTTTTTGTGAATCCGACCGGGCGATTTGTGGTCGGCGGACCGCATGGCGACAGTGGGCTTACAGGACGTAAGATTATTGTTGACACTTATGGCGGGATGGCGCGTCACGGCGGCGGCGCGTTTTCCGGAAAAGACTGCACGAAAGTAGACCGTTCCGCGGCATACGCAGCGCGTTATGTGGCGAAAAATATTGTGGCGGCGGGGCTGGCAAGAAAATGTGAGATTCAGCTTTCTTATGCAATCGGTGTCGCACAGCCTACGTCTATCATGGTGGATACGTTTGGAACCGGAAAGGTTTCCAATGAGAAACTAGTAGACATAATCCGTACGAATTTTGACCTTCGTCCGGCAGGAATCATTAAGATGCTCAATCTGAGGCGCCCGATATATAAACAGACAGCCGCGTATGGCCATTTTGGGCGTAATGATCTGGATCTGCCGTGGGAGAAGCTGGATAAGGTCGATGTATTGAAAGCGTATTTATAATTTTTTGGACCGAGATAGGCTGAGCTTTTATAGAAATTTTAGAAAAATTTACGGACGCTTCACATCAAAGCGTCCGTTTTTGTGCTATTCTATAGATAGATTTTCGGCTCGCAAAGGGATCAGAGAAAGGAAGGATTGTTTGAAATGAAGTTACGGACCCGGCTGGTGCTTTCATTCATGACTGTCATTATGTTTCCTATTGCTTTGATGGCTGTTTTTATATGGACGACAGCCAGATACCAGATCGGTGTGATTGAGGACACTTATGGAAGTACCGGCACGCAGTATCAGAATTTTTCACATTCGCTCCAGGTACTCGGTAATATGGAAGAAGTAAAACAGTTTATTATGCACAGCGGAATCGCGATCATCCTGATTCTGGCGCTTACGGCGTCGATACTGATTTTGTGGATTTACGGGGATATTATCAGCCCGGTCAGAAAGCTGCAGCATGCTGCCCAAAGCATCAGGGACGGAAACCTAGATTTTGAGCTGAAACCGGAAAAAGACGATGAGATGGGTCAGCTTATGCTGATGTTTGAGGAGATGAGGAGCCGGCTGAAAGATAACGCAGAAGAAAAGCTGCGTAACGATAAGGAAAGTAAGGAACTGATCAGTAATATTTCACACGACCTTAAGACACCGATCACGGCGATCAAGGGGTATGTTGAGGGACTTATGGACGGTGTGGCGGACACACCGGAGAAGCAGAAGAAGTATATCCGCACAATATACACAAAGGCGAACGAAATGGATCTGCTGATTAACGAATTGACGCTGTACTCAAAGATTGACACGAACCGGATCCCCTATAATTTTGCGCCCCTGTCCGTCAATGAGTATTTTTCAGACTGTGCAGAAGATCTTCAGATGGAGCTGGAAGCGAAGAACGTGGAGTTCGGTTATTTTAATTATGTTGATGAAGAGAATAAGATTATTGCCGACCCGGAGCAGTTAAAGCGAGTTATCAATAACATCGTAAGTAATTCTTTAAAATATATGGAGAGGGAACATGGCCTAATCAATCTTCGGATCAAAGATGTGGGAGATTTTATCCAGGTGGAGCTAGAAGATAACGGCAAAGGGATCGCCGCTAAAGATCTGCCGAATATTTTCGACCGGTTTTACCGGACGGACGCGTCCCGCAATTCCTCCAAAGGCGGAAGCGGGATCGGACTTTCTATTGTAAAAAAGATCGTCGAGGACCACGGCGGGAAGATATGGGCTACCAGCCGCCAGGGAACCGGGACGGTAATGTATTTTGTGATAAGGAAATATCAGGAGGTGCCGATTAATGAGTAGAATACTGATTATCGAAGACGAAGAGTCTATTGCAGAGCTGGAAAAGGACTATCTGGAGTTGAGCGGATTTGAAGTGGAAGTAGCGACAGACGGATACGAGGGACTTAACAAAGCATTGGAGGAGGATTACAATCTGCTTATCCTGGATCTGATGCTTCCGCAGGTGGATGGATTCGAGATCTGCCGTAAAGTACGCGATGAGAAGAATACTCCGATCATCATGGTATCGGCAAAGAAGGACGATATCGACAAGATCCGCGGGCTGGGCCTGGGGGCGGACGACTATATGACAAAGCCTTTCAGCCCTAGTGAGCTTGTCGCGAGGGTTAAGGCGCATCTTGCTCGTTACGAACGTCTGATCGGCAGTGCGGCAGAGGAAAATAAGATTATCGAGATCCGGGGATTAAAAATTGACACAACTGCAAGAAGAGTTTGGGTGAACGGGGAAGAAAAGACGTTTACGACTAAGGAATTTGATTTGTTGACATTTTTGGCCAGTCATCCGAACCATGTTTATACGAAAGACGAGTTGTTCAGCGAAATCTGGGATATGGAGTCTATCGGAGATATTGCGACGGTAACCGTCCATATCAAGAAAATACGCGAAAAAGTGGAATATGACAC
>CAMNWW010000202.1 GCA_946566415.1 uncultured Lachnospiraceae bacterium
TACTTATAATATACTTATAATATAATTATAGAATGCATAAAATTTGAATGGGATGATAATAAAAACAAAATCAATAAGAAAAAACATACAATATCATTTGAGGAAGCCCGAACTGTATTTTATGATTCAGAGGCCCTTGTCATTGACGACCCAGAGCATTCAGAACAGGAGGATAGATTTATTATTTTAGGTCTTAGCAAAAAGGCTAATTTGCTTGTGGTATGTCACTGTTATCGAGAATCTGATTCCATTATACGTATTATATCTGCAAGGAAGGCAACTACCACAGAAACAAAATATTATTATAATCCATAGGAGGTGCCGTTATGAAAGAAGAGTATGATTTCAGCAAAGCTCGTAAAAATCCTTATGCCAATAAGTTAAAGAAGCAGATTACAATTAATATCGATAAAGATACTATCGATTATTTTAAAGAGCAATCCGAATTCTCCGGCATTCCATATCAAACGCTCATTAATCTGTACCTTTCCGATTGTGCGGAACAAAATAAACAGTTACAAATCAATTGGCTTTAATTCTTTTAAGGCGCTATTTCCTTCGCCGGATCTAGCGCCTTTTGGCTTATTATCTTATGCCCTGAACCGATACGTCCGGTATTCGTGGTCGCAGGGGTTTCCGAATGCAATATGCATTTCCATCTGGCCCAGATCAAAAACCATCGCAGCCAAAGTCTTATTCCATGGCTTTTCGGGGTTTGGGTGGGAACAAATGCTGTTCGGGAACCGGTCGTGGTTTCTCAAAAAATCTTTACACATATCCACATCAATCTTCCCAAGATTTTGTTTCACCTGTTCTTCCATAACTTCATAGCGGTCCCAGGTTGTCTTAGAGCAGGTGAATTCCGGTTCTTCTATGCCGATCACAGTGTGATTCGCATGAACCAGATATTTATCGTCCGTCTTTATATAAACTTTGTTTGGGAAACACTCCACGCTGGCTATGTATCCCGTCTTATCCGCGATTCCGAACTGATTCGGGATGTCGTGCGGCGCTTTCTTAAGGAACTGAACCGCCTCCTTTGCCGTCCGGCAGTTTAGCAGATGGCGGATGATCACATTGGTCGGAATCCCGTTTCCCACCACGCCGTTATCTATATATTCCCACAGCACGGCAAGACCGTGATTATTCATTCCAGAATATGCCGGAACTCCCGGATGTGTATAGATCAGACTCTCATGGTCGCCGTCGATATGATGAATTACCACGTCCAGAGGATAAAGCCATTCCGGCTCCCTTCGCCATCCCTTTCAGCTCTTCCAGAACTTCCGGTGCATATTTCTCGACGTGGGGGAGATACCGCATTGCCATCTCTCCCCATCTTCCATAGTTGAATCCCTCTTTATCCAGATAAAATTTTTCCTGATTCTGATAATTTAATTCTATCTGGACTTTCAGTTCTTCCCCGATCTTAAGCCCTCTCGAATAGCTGTCCCCTTCGACAATGATATACTTTCTATACATCTCCATCCGTTTTCCCCGTTCTATCTTCTGCCGTGATGCCCTCGTCCTCCACAGCCGCCGTTGCCGCTCCAGTTGCCAGCTCCGCCGTTTCCTCTGTTTCCGCCTTGATAACCGTAACCGCCGCCATTATAGCCGTTGCCGCTGCCGTCGCAGTTACCATATCCGTTGCCATAACAATTTCCTTCTACATAATTATCGCAGACGCCGTCGTTGTCTGAATCGACGTATCCATATCCCTGCCCGGCATTTGCATTGCCGTATCCTTGCCCGGTATTCGTCTGCCTGTTACTATAATAATCACATACGCCGTCGCCGTCTTCATCGACAAATGTACAGCCGTCGCCGCAGTAATCGCACACTCTGTTGTAGACAGGAGCTGTATCCGTAACCGCAGCTGCTTCAGAAACATCCACCACCGTCGTCTCTGCGGCTGCTTCGATCGCAGGTGCCGCCGCATCCGGCGCTATAGTGTCACTGCTTTTTGCTTCTATTCCCGCAAAAATACTTGCCGTTTCCATTGAGAGTAATAAGGTTGCCGCCGCAACACCTGATAAAATTGTTTTCATTGTTTTCAATTCCTCCGTTAGACATATTGTGATCTGTTTATCGTTTCATATACAATACGATTCGATTTTGATAATCCATTCAAATATTACTAATCTTTTTTTGAAAAAAATCTTTCCTCGAACACCCGGCCCTGCCGCCTCCGGCGCAGGCGCAGGCACACGCGCACGCACAGGCGCATCCGCCGCCGTGTGCCCCGCGGGAGGCTCTGCGCCCGCTTCTCCCCGCGCCCGTATACACGCTTCCAAGCCCTCTGTTTTTCTCGTAGCTTTCTTTTATCCCTTTCCTTTTTCCTTTTTCAAACAATATAACCGTATATATGATAAATCCGACACTGCCAAGACCTGCCGCCAGGATGATTAAGATCGTCCGCATGACCGAGTCTTTGGCGCTCTCTTCATAATCGTCGCAAAAGGAGTACGCGCCCGCCGGATACAGAACTCCAACGCTCACCCGTTCTCCCGGAGCCAAGTCGTGATATTCCCCCAAATAGCATTCTGTCCCATTATCGAACGTCATCGTAGACTTGGTGTCCCTGTCATATTTCCAAAAAATCTTCAGCTCTCTGACAGCAATCTCATCAAACCATCCCGGCGTAAACTCATACTTATAGCCGTCTGACCTTTCTTCATACATCCGATGCTGATGAATGGAAAACTTCATGTTTACAGTTTCCCCGGCTTCATATTCACGATCCAGGTTCAGACGGACATAATCCCCGTCCGATTCATAGTAATTTATCTCGTCGATGCTGCCGCTTAAAGCCTTAGGGTCCTCCACATAGTCGTTCGGAATGCCGATCTTCACCCAGGTTAAAGGACCGTCGCTTGTGCTGTCCAAAACCTTCCAGTCGATTTCATAGGTCATATCCAGAGAGCCGTCCTCCTGTACGTCGATCCATATTGTCTCCCGCTGTATTTCGTCTAATGGATCTGCTGCTGATACAGGCAAACCAGGGCTAAAAAACAGGAGAAACAGAAGTACGGCAAACAAACCGGGACGCTTTTTTTTGCTTTTATCCATTATCTTCCTCCTTTCGCCTTACCGACTGCTCAATGGACATTCCTGTTTCATTTGTCTGGAAAATTCCCGGTATTTCCGGCACATCGGATGATTCCAGATCCTTTTCCATTTTGTATGCAGCATATTTCCAAAGATTTCTCGATCAAGACAGCTCTGGCACGGAACTACGTCGCCGGACGGCGTCACCGCCATATTGCTTAAAGACGCGCCGCAAGAGGGGATGTCCAGCCCCATCTCGCGCAGGCTCTCTTCCTCGATCCATCCCGGAGATGTAAACTGAATCTCCATGCCGTTTTCCCCGCAGTATTTTACCGCCTGCCGCACGGTTTCCGTGATCTCCTCCCGTGTCAACTTTATGGCCGCCGCGTCCGGCGATACTGCTCCTCCGGCCGGGATCATCCCGGAACAGGTCACATAGATTACCCCTAAGGACTTCAAGAATTTCACTGTCCCGGCATAATCCGCGTTTTCCCTGCACAACGGAGTGTTGACATTTACAGAAAGTCCTGCTTTTACCGCGTTACGTATTCCCGCCACAGTCTCTTCATAATGTGAGGAACCTGTCAGTTTATTGTGTATCTCCCGGTCCGCCGAGTAGAGCGTGATCTGCACATTATCCAGCTCCGCTTCCATAAGCCTTTCACAATAATCCTCGGTCAGCCGCACGCCGTTCGTGTTCAGGCGCGTCACAAACCACCGCGCCGCATAGATCAATTCAAACAAATCATCCCGCTGGGTCGGCTCGCCTCCGGTAAATGTGAGCTGCGGAATTCTCGCCCTCCTACATTTTTCTATAATACGCTTCCACGCGTCCGTATCCAGCTCTTCCCCATTCGCATGAACCTGTCCCGCTGCATAGCAGTGAATACAATGCTGACTGCAGTTCCATCTCCCGTCCTTTTCCATGGCGCTGACCATCAGATCCATACGATGAGGAGCCGTCATGTACGGAGCATATGAACCAATATCCATCTGCCCTATATCGATATCCGGGATTTGTCCTTTGGCGATATCCTCGAACACCTCTGAGATGAGCCGCAGATCCTCATAGAACATTTCCTCATCAGCGGATGGATATACCCTCTTCATCCCAGCGCAGGTATCCCGGATGATCTCTTCTAGCTCCTCCTGTGGCATCTCGCCGTCCCCGTACCGGTTCAAATGTTTAATAAATTCTGTCAGAAGAATCGCCCAGGATTCATTGACAGGCACGATCTGATTCCCATTTAGGATTGCCACAGACGGCACAAAATGAAACCATTTGAAGCGCGGCGGAATCATGTGGATCCGAATCGCCCCCGGATCCTTCGGGTTCCACGTTGTATGTACCATTCCTCTCCAGTTTTTCCACTCATACCATTTCTCACGAACCATAACTACCCCCAGCGCTATATAAATGAGTCAAGGGACAAATGGACATAAAATACATGCTTGCATGTATTTTTATGTCTATGGGTCCCGCTAAAACATGAGCAAG
>CAMNWW010000203.1 GCA_946566415.1 uncultured Lachnospiraceae bacterium
GATCTGGCATCCTTCCATATTGACATCTGAGAGCTGGTCATTGGTAGCGCTGACACTGATATAGAATTCAATACCGCAGTCAGCGGAAATCTTTTTCAGTTTTTCAATAAAACCGGGAATGTTCTCAAGCGTGATATTCGCATGTTTTAAGATTCCGTCAATGAAAATAGCCTGGATATCATGATCTGCGCTCGTCATGCCGTAGATGAATCCGAGATATTCGTCAATATTGCTGATTACTCCGTAGTCATCCATGCAGATTGCACGTATATTAAAAGATAAGCTGTATGTATCGCGATGGCTCTTCTTTATAAAGAAGATGTGTCCGTCACAAGTCTTCACCGCTTCGTTTGCACGCGTAATCATTTGCTGCGTTTTACCGCTACCCTTTGGTCCTGTTAATAAATTAACCATATCTACAAGTCTCCTTTGCAGTGTATTTTGTACTAAAATGGTACGAGCTTTCTGTCTCCTATTATACACGAATCACAAAGGAGAAACAACCCATTTGTTTGCAACTTTTTGGGAATTGTGTTAGTATTACATAACGAAAGGCATAAAACACCGGATTCCGGAAAAAATGGAATAGAAAGGAAGAATTAAAATGACGAAAGTAGATATAATTTCCGGCTTTTTAGGAGCTGGGAAGACGACATTTATTAAAAAGCTGATCGACGAAGTGTTCCAGGGCGAAAAACTGGTGCTCATCGAGAATGAATTTGGTGAAATAGGAATTGACGGAGGATTTTTGAAGGATGCCGGGGTGGAAATCACAGAAATGAATTCCGGATGTATCTGCTGTACGCTGGTAGGAGATTTCAGCAAAGCGCTTGAGCAAGTATTGGCTGACTACCGTCCGGACAGGGTATTGATCGAACCGTCCGGAGTAGGAAAGCTCTCTGATGTAGCAAAAGCCATTGAAGGAGTGCAGAAGGAAGCGGACATAGAGATCGACGGCAGGATTACTGTAGTGGATGGGAAGAAGGCAAAAATATATCTGAAGAACTTTGGTGAATTTTTCAGCAACCAGGTAGAACATGCGTCGACTCTGGTGATCAGCCGGACACAGATGATGACGGACGAGAAGGTGGAGGAGTGTGTGCGTCTGCTCAGGGAGCAGAATGGGAAAGCTGCCATTATCACAACCCCATGGGAACAGTTGGGTAAAGAAGCTGTGCTCCATGCGCTGGAAGAAGGCTCTGAGATCGAAGAACTATTAGAAAAACATGGACATGAAGAAGAACACATGCATCATCATGGACACGGAGAGGAGTGCGGATGCGGCCACCATCACCACGAGCATGATGGAGAGTGTGGGTGCGGTCACCATCATGAACATGGAGAAGAATGCGGGTGCGGCCATCACCATCATGGGCATGAAGGGCATCATCATGCGGATGAAATATTTACAAGCTGGGGAAAGGAGACAGCCCACAAATATACAGAGACAGAGATGGATTATATCTTAAAGGTCTTATCGGAGACAGAGGGATGCGGGAAGGTGCTGCGTGCAAAAGGAATCGTACAGATGGAGGACGGATCCTGGAAACAGTTCGACATGGTTCCGGAAGAACATGAGGTGCGCGCCGGACAACCGGATTATACAGGGAGGGTCTGTGTGATTGGAACGGATCTGAAAGAGGATGAGTTGAAGAAACTTTTCCATATCTGCTAACAGGACAGTCTGTAGATCTGGGAGGAAAAAGCGATGACTACACCGATTTATATCTGTACAGGATTCCTGGACAGTGGAAAGACTACATTTGTCAAGGATACTCTGATGAAACAGGACTGGATCGAGGAAGGATCCACGCTTCTGCTTCTTTGCGAGGAAGGAGAAGAAGAGTACACAGAAAAATATCTGGACGAGAACGGGATGTTTCTATTTCAAATAGAAGAAAAGGAGCAGCTGAATCCGGATTTTTTCAGAAACTGCGAGCGTATTTATCATCCGGGCCAGATCGTGATCGAGTATAACGGCATGTGGGAATTAAAAGACATTCTGGAGGAAGAGTTTCCTGAGAATTGGGAGATTCAGGGCGTATATTCCACGGTGAACGGGGAGACTTTGGATGTCTATCTGAAAAATATGCGCAATATGCTTATGAATCAGCTGACGGTGTCGGAACTTATTGTGGTGAACCGATGCGGGGAAGGGACGAACCGTTCGGCGTTCCGCAGGGCAGTGAAGATTCAAAACCCGATGGCACAGCTCATTTTTGAAGGGACGGACGGGAACATCATTCCGCAGACTGAGGATGACCTGCCTTATGATGTTAAGGCGGACAGAATCGAAGTGGAAGATACGGATTTTGGAATTTGGTATGTGGATGCATATGAACATCCGGAACGCTATATTAATAAGGAAATCACGTTTTTATCACAGACCTTCCGGCCAAAAGGGATGCCTCGGAATATGATGATTCCGGGACGGCAGGTTATGGCTTGTTGTGCGGAGGATATCCGATTTTATGGATATCCATGCAGGGTGGAAGGGGAGAGTCATTTTGTGCAGAGGGGATGGGCGAAGGTAACGGTCCGTTTTGCATATGAGTCTATCCGACGTTTTGCGCCGAAGCAGCCTATTCTTTATCTGCTGAAGGCAGAAAAGGCAGAAAGACCGGAAAATGAAGTGGTGTTTCTGGGATAAATTCTGAGATAAAGGAGAGCAAGGCTCTTGACGGGAAGAAGGATTCTTCTTATAATTATGGGAGCACTTAGTGCAGGAGCGTGAGTATTACGGCAGGCTTTGCCTGCCGCTGAACATAAGGAGGAAAACAAGATGGCTGTACCTTATAATCATAGGGCGATCGAGAAGAAGTGGAAAGAGAGATGGGCGGAGCATCCGGTCAACCCAAGGAATGATGCGTCGGGGAACCCAAAACCTAAATATTATTGTCTGGATATGTTTCCCTATCCGTCAGGAAACGGGCTCCATGTAGGGCATTGGAGAGGATATGTGATTTCTGACGTTTGGAGCCGTTATAAGCTGCTTCAGGGATATTATCTTGTGCATCCGATGGGCTGGGATGCGTTCGGACTTCCGGCTGAGAATTACGCGATCAAGATGGGCGTGCATCCGGCAAAGTCTACCGCGGAGAATGTGGCGAATATCAAGCGTCAGATCAATGAGATCTCTGCACTTTATGACTGGGATATGGAAGTCAATACCACAGATCCGGATTTTTATAAATGGACGCAGTGGATTTTTGTAAAAATGTTCAAGGAAGGGCTGGCATATGAGAAGGAATTCCCGATCAACTGGTGTCCGTCCTGCAAGACCGGGCTTGCAAATGAAGAGGTCGTAGGCGGCAAGTGTGAACGCTGCGGCGCGGAAGTGACGAAGAAGAACCTCCGTCAGTGGATGCTGCGGATCACAAAGTATGCGGATCGTCTTCTTAACGACCTGGATAAGCTTGACTGGCCGGAAAAGGTGAAGAAGATGCAGACCGACTGGATCGGCAAGTCTTATGGGGCGGAAGTGGATTTCCCGATCGATGGGCGCGATGAGAAGATTACGGTCTATACGACAAGGCCGGATACCCTTCACGGAGCGACTTTCATGGTACTGGCTCCGGAGCACAATCTGGCGGCAAGTCTCGCGAATGACGAGACAAGAGAGGCGGTGGAGAAATACATTTTCGATTCCTCTATGAAGTCCAATGTAGACCGTCTGCAGGATAAAGAAAAAACAGGCGTATTTACGGGTTCCTATGCAATCAATCCTCTGAACGGCGCGAAAGTCCCGATCTGGCTTTCCGATTATGTTCTGGCAGATTACGGTACAGGCGCGATCATGTGCGTGCCGGCGCATGACGACAGAGACTTTGAATTTGCAACCAAGTTCAAAATACCGATCATCCAGGTAATCGCAAAGGACGGAAAAGAAATCGAGAATATGACGGAAGCGTATACGGAGGCGGCGGGAACCATGATCAACTCCGGCGAATGGAATGGGATGGAATCCGCTGTTCTTAAAAAAGAGGCTCCTCATATCATTGAAAAACGGGGAATCGGACGCGCAACCGTAAATTATAAGCTCCGCGACTGGGTGTTCTCCCGCCAGAGATATTGGGGAGAGCCGATTCCGATCATACATTGCCCGGACTGCGGCGTTGTGCCGGTGCCGGAAGAAGAGCTTCCGCTCACCCTTCCGGATGTAGAATCTTACGAGCCGACGGGAACAGGAGAATCTCCGCTGGCCGCAATCGACGAGTGGGTGAATACGACATGTCCGGTGTGCGGCAAACCCGCAAAGCGTGAGACGAACACCATGCCCCAGTGGGCAGGGTCTTCCTGGTATTTCCTGCGCTATGTGGATAACCATAATAAGGAAGAACTGGTATCCCGTGAGAAGGCCGACGCAATGCTGCCGGTAGACATGTACATCGGAGGCGTGGAACATGCGGTGCTCCACCTTCTGTACTCCCGTTTCTATACTAAGTTCCTTTACGACATTGGCGTAGTAGACTTTGACGAGCCGTTCCATAAGCTGTTCAACCAGGGAATGATTACCGGGAAAAATGGTGTAAA
>CAMNWW010000204.1 GCA_946566415.1 uncultured Lachnospiraceae bacterium
GTGCGATCACTAGTTTTTCGCCTGCATCCTTCCTTGCCTGCCTCACCCTTTCTCTCAATTTTTCTTTTAAGACCTCCCTGTCCAGTTCATTGAAATCCGACAACTGTTCGATCCCCCCGATGAGCAGTTTATCCGTCGCTTCTCTCGCGTCTTTTAATGAAATATTGCTTGAAATATCTTCCCAGTTAAATCCCTGCACAGGATAATCTACGATTTCTTTAAAATATAATTCCTCGGTTCCGTGTATATGCATCAGGTTTAGCCACGTCTTCTCCTTGACAAAATCCAACACCTGCATGTCATACTTCCTTGCAAACTCATCATGCTGCTCCAAAGTCGCGCGGCTGTATGCCGCAAAATGCGTCGCCAGGAAAATTCCGTCTATTCCCACCTTTAACAGTTCTTCCACAAACCGCAGAGTCGTCTCCGTGATCACTTCCAGCCCTTTGTGCAGTTTTTCACCGCTGTACTCCATATTCGCCATGATCGGCCATGGATTCTGGAATCCACAGTACATCTCCTGTGCGCTTGTCAAGGGACTGAAAATCGTCGGCAGAATCGGCACTTCTCCTTTAAAATGCTCTACCAGCCTTGCCGTTGCCTCAATTTCCCTCCTCAGCGGCCCACCCTTTACACTGGCAGGCTTAAGCTTCAGCCACTCGTCGGGATGATTCACATTATGCTTCACCATCAGAGGAAACGTCTTATAGTCCCGGCTCCACTGGATTTCTGACCCGAAAGCCTCCGGCATGAGATATCCATTATATGATACCTTTACAAAGTCCCATTGGTTCGCCTCCTGTAGTTCGATCGTCCGTTTCACAAAATCGACGGGATGCCGGTCCTCCAAATAGATATGTTTCCATGCGGCGACTCCGGGCCGGTCCGTCTTTTCTCCTTTCAGCAATGCTCTCATTCTTTGCGCTGCGTTCACATTTTTACCTCCTTCCTGGTATCTATATCTCTATCGCCCATTCTCCACCGCGAAGAATCGGTATCTCTTTTCCTTGATACGTAATTCCTGTAATATCCAGATCGTCGGAACCAATCATAAAATCAACATGCAGTGCGGATTCATGATTCACTCCCAGTTCATCCAGTATTTGTTCCGTCGCCTTGCCTCCTTCTTTCAGGCACATAGAATAACCATTTCCAAGGGCGAGATGACAGCTCGCGTTTTCATCAAAGATCGTGTTGTAAAACAAAGTATTGCACTGGGTGATCGGACAGGATACCGGCACGATGGCGGCTTCCCCGAGCCTCTTTGCACCTTCGTCCGTACCGATCAGGGATGCTAGGAGTTCCTGCCCCTTGCCCGCCGAATATTCTGTGACCACTCCGTCTGTGAACTTCAGGCGGATATCCTCGATCAGACCGTCCGAATATACCAGGGGCATCGTCGAAACCACAACCCCCGACGTCCCTCTCCAGTCCGGCACAGTCGCGATCTCTTCCGTCGGGATGTTCGGGATAAAGGGAAGCCCCTTTGTACTGTATACCCCTCCTCCGCACCATTTGTGCCCTTTTGCCAGACAGACCTTAAGATCAGTTCCTCTTTTATTCTTATATTTCAGATATTCAAAATTACAGTCCGTCAGATGGTCCGCATATTTTTCACATCTTACCCTGTGCTCCTCCCAGTTTTGAAGCGTACATCCTTTCTGTACCCTGCTGCACGTAAGGATTGCCTCCGTCAATTTTTCCAGCGCTTCTTCGCCGGCTTCTGGATACACCAGGTTCGCCCACTCTTCATTCGGAAGCATTACCACCGTCCAGGTACATTTCGCGCTCATACGAAGAGCGCTCACTTCACGGTAGGCGTTTGCCTCTATGCCACGGATCCTGCCTGCCCTTGTATTCTCTACCCCGTCGAAAGTTCCGAATCTCGGCGAGCGGACTGCAATAAAGCATGCCCCTGCTTTCGCATAGGCGAGTCGTTCACGGCTCTCCCCTTCTGAGACCCAGCTTGCATCCCCTGCTGCATGGAGATACCTTTCCCGGGCAATCACATGATCTGTCCAGTGTACGATCACATCAGCCGCTCCCTCCCGGAACGCCTCTGATGCAAGAAGACGCACAAACCATACCGTCTCCGCCGGGGCATCGATATGTACGACCTGCCCTTTCTGCAGGTTGACGCCTTTCTTTACTGCGAGCGCGGCAAGCTCCCCCCACTCTGTGTCATATTTCTTCATTACGCATCCTCCAAAACACCGCCGACAGCGATTTCGTCTTTCTTATGAGGCTTATAGATCACGATCGTCATTCCCTTATCCCCGCCGAAAAGCTCCTGACACTTTTCATCATAGGCTTTTGTCATCTCTGCTTTTTGCTCCAAAGACCACTCTTCGGAATGGTAAAGATAAATCGTCTTCGTATCCGCTCCGATATGGCAAATTTCATCAACGGGGACAAAGTGGTTCGCATGCACGATTTCTTCTCCGGGAGCCTTCAGTATCTTCTCTATCAACTCATCTACCATATCAATGTAATTCTTTCTGGTTTCTTTAGAATATTTCCCCGGAAGATATGTAATTACTGTAATCATCTTCTCTTCTCCTTCTATTTTTTATGCTGGCTGATCTTCATCCCGCCGTTCGTACCCGCGCATTCGAGAGTGTGATAATTCATAATGACGTTTACATCCTCATTCGTACCGTAGTAATCCCGTATGCGGTTTGCAATGCATCGGTAGAAAGGCAGCTTCTCTATGTCGCTCTTCCCCGGCGTCACATAGACGAACAATGTCGACGTATGCTTTGCCGCCTCCGAAACATTTTCTTCATCCATTTCATGCAGAATTACCTGCATATGAGTCTCAATAGAACCGAATCCGTCCCGGATTCCTTTTCTCACCTCCCGGATCAGCCCTTCCTTCTCCTCTTTTGTGTGCTTCCTGCACGTATATAAAATTGTATTTGCCATAATGATCTCCTACTCTTCAAACTTTCCGTTTACACCCATGTCCGCCGCTTCGTGGAGCTTAAATATCACCATATGGTTTCCCTTTTTCAGATCCGCGTACCTCTTCTGCGACGCTTCAAAGATTTTCATGGAGACTTTTTCCCGCACCTCTCTGCTTTGGCTTCCCCCTACGCCTGCGTATACGTAGAATACCATTGTCTCCGAATTCTTCTTGTTGCCGTCCTCCGGTTTTTGTTTATGGAGTATCACCGGAACAGAATGTTCTTTCCTGCCCCAGATCTTCCCGCATTCTTCGGCGATCTCATCCGCCATTTGGCTAAGAGGCGTCTTTGCCCATTTTTCCGGTATATATCCTATTATCATTTCCATCGTTGATCTTCTCTCCTATAATTGATTGATTTCCTTTACCTTGTGGCATGCCACAAAATGTCCCGTACACACTTCCTCCAGTTTCGGATCCTCTCTGTGGCATTCAACACACGCATAAGGGCAGCGCGATGCGAAACGGCACCCCGGCGCAGGGTCAATCGGCATTGTGATTTCCCCTTTCAGCAATATCTTTTCACGTTTCTTTCCTGCCACAGGAAGCGGAATCGCTGACAGCAGTGCCTTTGTATATGGATGATACTGATGCTGGAAAAGTTCTTCATGATCCGCAAGCTCCACGGTATTGCCGAGATACATCACCATGATCTGGTTAGATATATGCTTTACCACAGACAGGTCATGGGTAATAAACAGGTAGGTCAGTCCTTTCTCTTCCTGCAAATCCTGCATCAGATTCAATATCTGCGCCTGAATCGAGACGTCCAGTGCAGATACCGGCTCGTCACATACAATGAATTTGGGATCCAGGGCAAGCGCGCGGGCAATTCCAATCCTCTGACGCCGTCCGCCGTCCAGCTCGTGTGGGTAAGAGTTAGAAAGACGTTCTGCCAGTCCTACCACTTCCATCAGGTCGGAAACCTTCCTGTCTATTTCATTTTTTGACCCCATCTTGAACAATTTTAGAGGTTCCGCGATCAATTCGGAAACTGACATTCTAGGATTCAGTGAGGAAAACGGATCCTGAAAAATAAGCTGCATCTCTTTTTTCGTTTCTTTTAACGCTTTATGCGATATCCGGGTGATATCCTTTCCTTCAAAGATGATCCGTCCGCCGTCGCTCTCCAGAAGATGCAGTATCGTCCTGCCGAGCGTGGATTTCCCGCATCCGGACTCCCCTACGACCCCAAGCGTCTGCCCTTCTTCCAGTTTGAAATTAATGCCGTCTACTGCGTGAAGCATCCCTTTCGGCGTACGGAAATATTTTTTTAAATCTTGTACTTCTAATATGGTTCCCATAATTCGCTCCGTCCTGTTCTCAACTGCTTAATCTGTATTCAGGCAATAATAACATTTGACAAAATGCCCTTTTTCTTTTTCTACTGGTTTCGGATTCTGCTTTTCACACTTCTCAGTCTTATAGGGACATCGCGGTGCAAATTTGCAGCCTTTTGGAAGATTGGAGGGATCCGGCATCAATCCCTGGATTGGATGGAGACGTTTTTCTTTGCTCTCCATATCAGGAATCGAACCGAAAAGCCCCTCTGTATAGGGATGCCCTG
>CAMNWW010000205.1 GCA_946566415.1 uncultured Lachnospiraceae bacterium
TGGAGCAGATGGCGCAGGTGAGAGGTAAGGAGCGCCGGAGAGTCTGGATCGATTCCCAGACAGAGGAGGAGATCCTGCGCGGGATCCGGGAGGCGAAGGACCTGTCGGACTATGATAATTTGTCCGCCTCCGCATATCTGAGGGCGAAGGAAGATTATCTGATGGGAATTAATTTTTCGCGCCTTCTGACTTTAAAATACGGGAACAGCATTTCCAATTATCTGGGCAGTAACTATACTGTGATTTCTGTGGGGAGGGTTATGACTTGTGTGCTGGGCATGGTGGTGCGCCGGGAACGGGAGATCCGGGAGTTTGTAAAAACACCATTCTACAGGGTTATCGCACAGATCAGCGCGGAAGAAAGCGTATTTGAAGGAGAATGGCGGACGAATCCTTTATCCCGATATTTTCAATCTCCAAAGCTTTATAAAGAGAGTGGCTTCAGAGAGAAAAAGGATGCGGAGGATTTGATTTGCTTCCTCAAAGAGGGGGCAAACGACGGTCAGCTTTCCTGCCGTGTCGCGTCGATCGAGAGGAAGAAAGAGAAAAAGAATCCGCCGCTTTTATTTAATCTTGCGGAGCTGCAGAATGAGTGCTCAAAGCGTTTCAAGATCAGCCCGGACGAGACGCTTCGGATTGTGCAGGAACTGTACGAGAAAAAATTGGTCACATATCCAAGGACGGATGCAAGAGTCCTTTCTTCGGCAGTGGCAAAGGAGATCACGAAAAACCTGAACGGGCTGACACGTTACCCTGCTGCTGCGCCTTTTCTTGCAGATATCCGAAGCAGCGGAAGTTACAAGATGCTGGCGAAAACAAGGTATGTGAACGATAAGCAGATTACAGACCATTATGCGATCATACCCACAGGCCAGGGGATCGCAGCCTTGGGGGCTCTCTCTTCGGTATCCTCTCAGGTGTACGACCTGGTTGTGCGCAGGTTTTTAAGTATCTTTTATCCTCCGGCTGTGTATCAGAAGGTGTCCGTCACATCCCAGATCAAAGAGGAGCAGTTCTTCTCAAGTTTCCGTATCCTGGAAGAGAAGGGATATCTCAAGGTCACGGGAGCGCCGGGGCAGAAAAAGGAGGACGGGGAGCAGAACGCGGACGAATCGCTTTTTGCCGCCCTGAAAAAGTTGAAAAAAGGAAGCGTACTTCCGGTAAATGCTTTGGAAATTAAGGAAGGAGAGACTTCTCCTCCGAAACGGTATAATTCCGGATCTTTGATCCTTGCCATGGAAAACGCGGGACAGCTCATTGAGGACGAGGAGCTGCGCGCCCAGATCAAGGGAAGCGGAATCGGCACCAGCGCGACAAGGGCGGAGATTCTTAAGAAATTATGTAATATCAAATATCTTGAACTGAACAAGAAGACACAGGTCATTACTCCCTCTCTTCTAGGGGAAATGGTCTTTGACGTGGTGGAGCACTCGATCCGTTCTTTGCTGAACCCGGAACTAACCGCAAGCTGGGAGAAAGGGCTGACATATGTGGCGGACGGGGACATTACGTCGGATGAATATATGGAGAAGCTTAGTACATTCATCATCAGCCGGACGAACGGGGTGCTTGGGCTTAATAATCAGTATCAGCTAAAAGACTGTTACGACAGAACAGCAGTTTTTTATAAAAAACCGGCAGGAACAAAAGCCGGGAAAGGAAAGGGAAAGAAATCATGAAAGAAATGACAGTAAAAGAAATGTATACGCTTGATGAAACGATTGCGAAAGAAATTTTTGACGGAGTAGAGTATCCTTGGGAGGTACTGCCGAAGATCAGCGGATTTATCCTGGAATTGGGAAAAACGCTTTCAGAGGAAGAATATGAGAAACGCGGAGAGGATATTTGGGTTGCAAAGAGTGCGAAGGTAGCGCCCACCGCATATATCCATGGTCCCGCTATTATCGGGAAGGATGCAGAAGTCCGGCACTGTGCATTTATCCGAGGCAATGCTATCGTAGGGGAAGGAGCGGTAGTCGGAAACTCCACTGAACTTAAGAATGTCATTTTGTTTAATAAAGTTCAGGTTCCCCACTATAATTATGTAGGGGATTCTGTGCTGGGATTTAAATCTCACATGGGGGCCGGCTCTATCACATCGAATGTGAAGTCGGACAAGAAGCTTGTAGTCATCAAGACTCCGGAGGGGGGAATTGAGACGGGAATGAAAAAATTCGGAGCCATGCTGGGCGACAATGTAGAGGTTGGCTGCGGAACAGTCCTGAACCCCGGAAGCGTGGTCGGCAGGGAGACGAATATCTATCCGCTCTCTATGGTGCGCGGGTATGTCCCGGCAAAGAGTATCTATAAGAGACAGGGAGAGGTTGTGGAAAAACAGTAGGGAAGATAAGCTCGCTGAAGAATCAAATTCAAAAGTTCTTGTAAGGTCAGGCCAGATATGGTATGATCTGATTGGAAACATTTCAAATATCCATTCTATGATCCGGGGAGTTCGGTTTCTCCGCCGGATCATTATCAGAAAATATCCGCTCTTTTTTCATAACAAATGTTTGAAAATCCAGTTGACAAAACAGAACATATGTACTATCATACCTTATGAAACGCATCGCCGAATAGGCGATTAGGTTTACGAGTTCCGAGTGTAGTTGCACGAGGGATAGGTGCAAACATAAGTTAGCGATGTGCTGGAAGCAGTTTAACTAGTATAGGATAAGGAGAACAGAAACAGATGTCAAATTTAAGTGATGAGAATAAAAAGAAGGCGCTTGATGCGGCAATTGCAAAGCTTGAGAAGGATTTTGGTAAGGGAACAGTGATGAAGCTGGGGGATCCGGCGGCGCGGGTTCAGGTAGAGACGGTTCCGACCGGATGTCTGAGCCTTGATCTGGCTCTGGGGGTAGGCGGGGTTCCTAAGGGACGTGTGGTCGAGATCTATGGGCCGGAATCAAGCGGTAAAACCACAGTTGCATTACATATGATCGCAGAAGTTCAGAAAAGGGGCGGGATTGCCGGATTCATCGACGCGGAGCATGCTCTGGATCCGGTTTATGCCAAGAATATCGGGGTGGATATTGACGAGTTATTTATTTCCCAGCCCGATAGCGGCGATCAGGCTCTTGAGATCACGGAAACTATGGTTCGTTCCGGCGCGATCGACATCATTGTCGTAGACTCCGTGGCGGCGCTGGTGCCGAGACAGGAGATAGAGGGAGATATGGGGGATTCCCATGTGGGACTGCAGGCAAGGCTGATGTCCCAGGCGCTCAGGAAGCTGACGCCTGTTATCAGTAAGTCCAACTGTGTCGTTATCTTCATCAATCAGCTCCGTGAGAAAGTGGGAGTTATGTTCGGCAACCCAGAGACGACTACCGGCGGGCGGGCGCTTAAGTTCTATGCATCGGTGCGTATGGACGTCAGAAAAGTGGAGACATTGAAGCAAGGCGGCGAGATGACAGGGAATCATGTGCGGGTGAAGATTGTCAAGAATAAGATCGCGCCGCCGTTTAAGGAAGCAGAGTTCGACATTATGTTCGGGAAAGGAATCTCACGCGAAGGGGATATCCTTGATCTTGCCGCCAAGATTGACGTGGTGAATAAAAGCGGCGCATGGTATGCTTATGACGGCGAGAAGATCGGTCAAGGACGTGAGAATGCAAAGCAGTATCTGGCTTCCCATCCGGAAGTGATGGAGGAGATCCAGGAAAAAGTAAGGGCGCAGTACGGTTTTGGCGAGAAGTCCGGCGAGGATGAGGAGAAGGAGAACGGGGCGCTAAAGACGGATGCGAAGAGGACGGCAGGAAAAAAGAGCGCTGAGAAAAAGGGCGCCGAGCCGGAGATGGATAAGAAAGATGCGGACGGCGCCGAAACGGCCGCTGATCAGACGGATGAAAGTTAAGTATGGAAGTGACCAGAATCGAACCATTAACTAAAACAAAATATAAGATATATGTAGATGAACAGCCCGCCTTTGTCCTATACAAGGGCGAGCTGCATCGATTCGGGCTGAAAGAACAGGAAACAATATCGGAAGAGACGATCTGCGTTATCAAAGAGCAGGTTCTTCTCAAGAGGGCGAAGCTGCGGGCGCTCCACCTGCTGAATGATATGGCGCGGACGGAGAGCCAGCTTAGGGATAAGCTGAAGAAGAACGGCTATCCGGAGGATATTATAGACGAAGCTTTGAACTACGTAAAGTCTTTTGGCTATATCAATGATGAAGAGTATATCCGAAGTTTTATAGAAAGTAAAAAAGAAAAGAAAAGCCGCAGAGAGATATATGCTCTTCTGGCGCAAAAAGGGCTGGACAGAGAAATGACGGACAGAATGCTCGATGAGGCTTACGAGGGCAATACGGAAGAGGAGGCGGTCCTTGCTGTTTTACGAAAGAAGCGTTGGAATCAGGAAGAAGCTGACGATAGGCAGAAGCAGAAAATGTATGCCTATCTTGCCAGGAAAGGCTTCCGGCATGAAGATATTTGCCGCGCCATGCAAGTTTCCTTGGCCAATGCTTGACATATTTGACAAAACAGTATAGAATTGAAGTGTTGT
>CAMNWW010000206.1 GCA_946566415.1 uncultured Lachnospiraceae bacterium
AAAGGACCTGGCAAAGGGTCCTTTGAGAATAGAACCGGTCCGCCGGGACCGGGGAAAATAAAAGAAAAGGAGTTGAGAAAATGTCTGATTACATTCTGGAAATGAACCATATCACGAAAGAGTTCTCAGGCGTAAAAGCTTTGGATGACGTTAATCTAAAAGTGAAACGCGGCGAGATTCATGCTCTGTGCGGCGAGAATGGCGCTGGAAAATCCACATTGATGAATGTACTGTCCGGGATATATCCCTTTGGTACTTATTCAGGCGACATTATGTATAATGGCGAGCTTGTGAAGAACCATAATATCAAGGACAGTGAGAAAAAAGGCATCGTAATCATTCATCAGGAGCTGGCGCTCAGTCCCTATCTCTCTATCTCAGAGAATGTGTTTATGGGAAATGAACAGACCACAATGAAGGGGGTCATCGACTGGACCCAGACTCGGAACAAAGCGCAGGAAATGCTGGAAAAGGTGGGGCTTGATAATGAAAACCTGGAAGCGCCGGTCAATTCTTTGGGCGTAGGGAAGCAGCAGCTTATTGAGATCGCAAAAGCTTTGGCGAAGAAGGTTGACCTTCTGATCCTGGACGAACCGACCGCCGCCTTAAACGATGAGGAGAGCGCGCAGCTTCTGGAAATCATGCTGAAACTCAAAGCACAGGGTATCACCTGTATCATTATTTCACATAAGCTTAATGAGATCAGCTATGTGGCGGACGCCATTACTGTTATCCGAGACGGGAAAACAATCGAGACATTGGTTAAAGGAGTAGATGAGTTCACAGAAGACCGTATCATCAAAGGGATGGTCGGACGTGAGCTTACAAATCGTTATCCGGAAAGGAACAGAGAAGAGTGCCCAATCGGGGATGTGGTATTAGAGGTAAAGAACTGGAACGTGTATCATCCTGAGGATGCTGAACGTCAGGTGTTAAAAGATATCAATATCCAGGTTCGCGCAGGCGAAGTAGTCGGTCTTGCAGGACTTATGGGCGCAGGAAGAACGGAGTTCGCCATGAGTCTTTTCGGGCGTGAGTATGGGCAGAAGATTTCCGGCGAGATCTATATGCATGGAAAACCGGTGAAGGTCAAAAATGTAAAAGATGCCATTGCCAATAAGATCGCATATACTTCTGAGGACAGGAAGACGTATGGTCTTGTCCTTATCAATGATATCAAATGGAACATGACGCTGGCGGCGCTCCGTACTTTCTTTTCAAAGAACGGAGTCGTAAATGGAAACGACGAGATCGTCGCGGCGGAAAAATATAAGAAACTGATCAATGTAAAAGCGAATTCGATCGACCAGGAGGTAGGGTCTTTATCAGGCGGTAACCAGCAGAAAGTCGTGCTGGCAAAATGGATGCTGACAGAGCCGGACGTATTGATTCTGGATGAGCCGACCCGTGGTATCGACGTAGGCGCGAAGTATGAGATCTATTGTGCGATCAACGACCTTGCCAAGGCGGGGAAGGCGGTCATCGTCATTTCCTCCGAGATGCCGGAGGTCATCGGTACCTGCGACAGGACTTATGTACTGAATGAAGGACAGATCGCGGGCGAGCTTACGAAGGAAGATTTATCACAGGAAAAGATCATGAAGTGCATTATGCAGCATAATAACAGGAAAGGGGCATAACGATGGAAAAGAAAAAAACAGTAAATCTGAATCTGAAGCAGTACGGTATGGTCTTTGCACTGCTTGCTATTTATATTATTTTCTATATTCTGACAGGAGGGTCAAATGCGACTCCTATGAATATGAACAACCTGATCATGCAGAATGGTTATGTTGTCATCCTTGCAACAGGTATGCTGCTCTGTGTACTAACCGGTAACGTAGACCTTGGAGTTGGTTCCTATGTAGCGCTGACCGGAGCTGTTGCTGCGAAATTGGTCTGTGATATGGGGCTTCCGATCCCGGTCGGATTTTTGGCGGCGCTTGCTGTCGGTACTGCGTTCGGAGTGTTTAACGGATTCTTTATCGCGTATCTCGACATTCCTCCTTTCGTAGCTACACTGGCATCCATGCTGATCGGCCGCGGACTTACATATGTATTCCTGGCGGCAAAGACGATCGGTCCGGTACCGGATGGATTTAAATTTTTTGGCGCAGGATTCTTTATTTCTAACAAAATTCCTTTCGGAGATGGTACAATAGAGATAGTCACATTGATCGTGGCGGCAATCGCGACCGTCCTTATTATCTTTGCAGAGAGAAGATCAATAAGCGCGAAGAGAAAATATGGTTTCGCGACTCCGCCGGTATGGCAGACGATCGTGAAGCTGGCAGTTATCCTGGCGATCATCTGGTTCTATGCATATAAGCTTGCACGTTACAACGGAATTCCGATCGTACTTGTTATCATGGCGGTTATCGTAGGGATCTACTTCTTCATTACCAGTAAGACGGTTGCAGGACGTCAGGTATACGCGTTGGGCGGTAATGCAAAAGCGGCGAGACTTTCTGGTATTGACACCAGGAAGGTGTTCTTCTGGGTCTACACCAACATGGGATTTCTGGCAGGTGTTGCAGGTATCGTGCTTGCGGCCCGTGCAGGTTCCGCGACTCCGAAGGCAGGCGACGGATTCGAGCTGGACGCGATCGCGTCATGTTATATCGGCGGCGCTGCTGCTGCCGGTGGTATCGGTACGGTCATTGGGGCTGTAGTCGGCGCGTTTGTTATGGGTATTCTGAATAACGGTATGATTCTCTGCGGTTTGTCAACAGACTGGCAGAAGGTAGTAAAGGGTCTTGTTCTTCTGGGAGCCGTAACATTTGACGTCATTTCTACAAAACGTAAAAAATAAGTGAATGTCATGTATTGGGGCGGAGCGGCATGTTGCTTCCGCCCCGGTAAGGAGAAAGCCATGGAAGAGCTAGTTGCGAAATACGAGGAAATAGTAAGATGGGTAAGGACACGCATTGAAAAAGGGGAGCTTCGGCCAGGAGACAGGGTGGAGTCGGAATATAAGCTTTGTTCTATTTTCCAGGTGAGCAGGCAGACCGTGCGGCACGCCGTCGACGTCCTGGAGGACGATGGGATGATCGAGCGGCGTCAGGGAAGCGGCACTTACGTAAAGGCCATGGTGGATGTTAAGGAAAAAAGGAAAAAAGCGATGCAGGTCGCAGTGATGACGACCTATATGCAGGAATATATCTTTTCTTCGATTATACAAGAAATAGAAAGTGTGCTGTCCAAAGCAGGATATACGATTCAAATTTCATTTACGAACAATACAATAGAAAAAGAACGTTTTATTTTGAAAAATATTTTGGAGAAAAATATGGTGGACGGTCTTATCGCCGAGCCGACAAAGAGCGGTCTGCCGAATCCGAATTTAGATATATATAAGAAGATTATGGATAAGGGAATTCCGGTGCTGTTTATCAACAGCTACTACCAGGAACTTAAGGCGCCCTATGTGAGCATGAATGATAAGCTTGCGGGAAAGCTTGCGACAGATCATCTGTTAAAATGCGGCCACCGGAAGATTGCGGCTATTTTTAAGGCGGACGACGGACAGGGGCACAGACGGTACGCAGGATATATGGAGGCTCTTATGGAGGCGGATATCCAGATACGAAGCCGGCGTATCGTGTGGCTTGACTCAGATGAAGTGCGGCATATGAAGGAAGACGCCGGGTGGATACTGCGCCGCCTGGAGGGCGCGACGGCATGTGTCTGCTATAATGACGAGGTGGCCAGCGGTCTTGTGGCTGTATGTATGGAGCAGGGAATTCGTGTTCCGGAAGATCTGTCCATCGTCGGGATCGATGATTCCGAACTGGCGACATATTGCGAGGTTCCGCTCACATCGGCGAGGAATCCGATCCGTGACCTGGGAAGAATCGCGGCGCTGGAGATGCTGGAGCTTTTAAAAGGAGTGCCGGTGCCGAAAGCAACGGAGCTTGATCCGGAGATTATCAATCGGAATTCCGTAAAAATCATAGATAGTTTATAAAGGCGCAAGTCTTTTTAAATAGGAAGAAAGGGAAGGTGTAAAAAGATGAATGATGTTAAGACTTCCATTCAAAATGGAAAAACAGCGCTGGGCATTGAGTTCGGCTCTACCAGGATAAAGGCGGTTCTGGTAGATGAAGAAAATAAGCCCATCGCTTCAGGAAGCCATGACTGGGAGAACCGCTATGTGGACGGGATCTGGACGTATACGCTGGACGATATCTGGACGGGCCTTAGGGACTGTTATCAGGATTTGGCTAAGGATGTGAAGGCGAAGTACGGCACAGAGCTGTCTGTGATAGGAGCGCTGGGTTTTAGCGCGATGATGCATGGGTATATGGCTTTTGATGAAGCGGGAGAACTTCTGGTGCCGTTCCGTACCTGGCGGAACACGATCACAGAGGAAGCGTCAAAGGAGCTGACAGAGCTGTTTGATTTCCATATTCCGCAGAGATGGAGCATCGCTCATC
>CAMNWW010000207.1 GCA_946566415.1 uncultured Lachnospiraceae bacterium
AGTCCTTCTGGCTGAGCACACTGTTAAAGAATCCGTGCTTCAAAGATCCATAGTAATCATACAGTTGTACGAGAAGATCCGCCGAATATGCCCGGTCAATCCACTCCGGAACCTCATCTATCGCATAATCATGCGTTTCCCCGGTAACAGCGTTGCAAAGCACGACCCTTCCTACCGTTTCGCCTCCGAACAAACCGATATTGAACTTTTTCACAGGCGCAATCCAATAGGGGATCCCTTCCTCGTCAATCTCAAAACTTAATTCTCCGTAAATGTAGGTCGGATGCGCAAAACGCAGATGCCGGTAAATATTTCTCCCAAAATGTTCACTGGTAGAATATTTCATGCCTTCTTTCAGTTTTACAAGCTCCGTGGTCTGACTTGCCATATCGATTCGGATATACGCCGGAATCCCCTCGCTCCGGTTCGTGAACCATTTGATAAGACTGGCATACCGAAGCGGCGATACTCTCACCGGGCGATCCTGATAATTGATCTGGCTGTATATCTCGTCAACCTCAAACTGCGATACCATATCCGACATGCTGCCCATTTTCCGATTTCCAAGAATCTGTGCGGAATCTCTGTCCAGAAGCGGAATCTGGTTAAAAGAAAGTTCCTCAATATCTTTGGTAAACTCTCCTTCTTCCACTGTCAGAAGCTGCTGATATTTCTTGGCGTTTATAATCGGAGAGGAAAGCAGGCTCCCTATAAGGTACACGGCCAGCAGAATGATGAATATCCCGCCGAATACTTTTACACCCTTTAACTGACGGACTTCTCCGCCTCTTTTTCCACGATATAACGCATAACCCACTCCGCCCGCGGCTGCCAGGAACATTGCGAAATACCACACGTCGGCCGAATGTATATTGAATGCCGGCAAAGCCACATAATAATATACGCCCGCCGCCGCTAAAACTGCCAAAACGACCAACATAATGCTCTTCTTCTTCATAATACCTCCTACAAGCTTAATTTAATGTCGTCAAAACTTCTTGCTCCACAATGTCGGCAGGAACAGCATCAGAAACGGAAATATCTCCAAACGGCCGACCAGCATATCGACACACAACACGATCTTAGAAAATCCCGAAAACTTGGCAAAATTTTCGACTGCGCCCACAAGTCCAAATCCAGGTCCCACATTATTCATAGTAGTGAGGACGGCCGTAAACGTAGTCTCAAAATCAAAATTATTAAAAGAAACAAGAAATACAGACCCTATCAGGATGAGGACATATGCAATAAAATATACATAAACTCCTCTCATAGTTTCTTCCCTTATCCTTTTTCCATTTACTTTTACAATCGTTACCGCCTTCGGATGGAGCATAAGCTTCATTTCCCGTTTGATGCTTTTGAGAAGGATCAAAAAACGGGACACTTTGATTCCCCCGCCGGTTGAACCTGCGCAGGCGCCGATAACCATTAAAATCAACAGAACACACTTCGACACTTCCGGCCACTGGTTAAAATCCGCTGTAACAAACCCCGTCGTCGTAATAATCGACGCCACCTGAAATACTGCATAGCGGAACGCTTTTCCTATTGTCTCGTACATCGGTCTGATGTTAATGGCGATAATCGCCGTAGCTCCCACGATGATTCCCAGGTAATAGCGCAGTTCCTCATTTTTCAGCACTCCCAGGATATTTTTTAAAACAATAAAAAAGTAAAGATTAAAATTGATCCCGAATAAGATCATAAAGATCGTGATCACACTGTCTACATACACACTGTCAAAATGCGCCACACTGGCGTTATAGCTTGAAAATCCGCCCGTCCCTGCCGTACTGAACGAATGAGTGACACTGTCAAAAAGATCCATGCCCCCAAACAGCAGGAAGACAATCTCCGCCGCTGTCAGTACAAAATACATAGAGTACAAAAGTCTTGCCGTACTCCTCGCCTTAGGCACAAGCTTATCCGCCTCCGGTCCCGGAACCTCTGCGCGCATCAGATGCATAGAATTCTTTTCATCCAGAGATGTCAGGACCATGACGAAAACCAGCACTCCCATACCGCCGATCCAGTGCGTCAGCGAACGCCAGAACAATATGCCCCTCGGCAGATGCTCGATCTCTGTCAGGATCGTAGAACCGGTCGTGGTAAACCCAGAGACCGTCTCAAAAAAAGCGTCAATATAATTCGGAATGGCGCCGGATAAGAAAAACGGGAGCGCGCCGAACGCAGACCAGAATATCCATGCCGTCGCCACAATGATAAGTCCCTCTTTTGCATAGATCGTCGTATTCTCCGGAGCTTTCCTTCCCCAAAGCAGATAACAGAGTAGCAGCAAAGCCGTGCCGGCCAAAAAATAGACGGCCGTCCGCTCCTTGTACAATAATCCCACAGCCATGGGTATCAGAAGAAGTACTCCTTCCACACCGAGCATCTTCCCGATAATATACCCCGTCATTTTATAATTCATTTTCCTCTACTCTCCCGCTATACCAAAATGTCTGTAATATCCTGCAATTTTTTCTGTGTCGTTACAACCACGACACTATCTCCTACTTTTATCTCATCATTTCCTCCTGGAATAATAATCTCCCGTCCGCGCCCGATACATGCGATCAGGCTGTTGGATTTTGTAGCCAGGTCCTTAAGAGGGATATTCGTATATTTTGTATTCTCATTGATAAAAAACTCCAAAGCTTCGACTCTTCCGCCGACAAGTTGATAGATGGATTCTACATTGATACTCCGTAGCGAATTCTGCCGTGCCCGGACGTAACTCATAATGGTGTCCGCCGTCACTGCCTTTGCCGAGATGATCATATCAATCCCCAACTCTTCCACCAAATGTACGCGTGACTCTTCATTTACTTTTGCAACTACTTTCTCCACTCCCTTGGTGCGTGCAAAAAGCGCCAGGATGATATTTTCTTCATCCACTCCTGTCAAACCGATCATTGCATCCGCTTGCTCAATTCCCTCCTCGATGAGAAGCCTATGATCAGCCGCGTTTCCACAGATAACAGTTGCCTTCGGAAACGACTGGCAAAGGCTCTCGCATCGCTGTTTGTCAATCTCTATAATTTTCACACGGATTCCCAGATAGACGAGCTGCCTAGCCAAATAGTAGCCGATTCGCCCTCCTCCGCAGATCAGGACGTTTTTTACCTTTATCTTCTTGCCAAGCGCGTTAAAGAACTGTTCTATCGCCTTTGTAGATGCAACAATATGTAGACGGTCTCCCACATGTATCACAAAATCTCCATCCGGTATAATAACGTCGTTCCCCCTGCGCACTGCGCACACCAGGATCTTAATCTGGAGGATACGGTACACCTCGGCCAGCGAGACGCCGTCTAGACGGCTGTTCTCCCTGACGATATGCTCTACCATCTCCACCTTTCCCTTCATAAAAGTCTCTACCTTCGCCGTGTCCGGAAGCAGAATTGCCCTGGAAATCTCCAGCGCGGCGGTAAATTCTGGATTGATCGCCATACTTAAACGAAGCTCATCCTTGAGCAGATGAATCTGCTTATAGTAGACTGGATTTCTTACCCGGGCGATCGTATGTTTCGCCCCCAGCCTCTTTGCAAGAAGACAGCTCATCATATTCAGCTCGTCTGTAGAAGCGCATGCTACTACTAAGTCCGCGTCTGAAATCCCCGCCTCCTTCTGAACCTCCGCGTCAGCGGCGTCCCCGGTAATACAGAGAATGTCCATGTTGTTCAGCGCCTCTTTAAGTTTTCCCTCATTTTGGTCAATCAGGACAACATCATAATTTTCCTCGGACAACTGTATGGTCAGTTTATGTCCGACCTTTCCGTCCCCAATTATTACAATCTTCATCTTTTCCTCTCTCTGGCGCACCTGCTGCGTCAGTCAGGCAGATTTGGAAGTTTCCTTCCAGACCTGTTCTTCCTCCATTTCTCTTATGTCTTTACTGTATGCCCGCAGCGGAAAAATATCCTTTTTCCATCTGCTTATCGTAGCATACCACTTTTATTTTGAAAGTACAATAGAGGAACCGTTTTTTCTGGAATAACCTTTTCTGGAATAAGACGGTTAGAAAGCCGGGAACATCTCCCGGCTTTCCATATCTTTCCTCTCATTCGCAATGGTAATATATCTCTGATTCTATGCCTCTTCCGCAGCGCGGTTCGCAATTTCTTTTTCTTGTACATCGTTTGGAGCCTGCTCATAGCGAGCGAACTCATAGGAATAAGTTCCGCGCCCGCCTGTCATAGAACGAAGAGTTGTACAATATCCGAACATTCCCGTCATCGGAACGTCCGCCTCAATCACCTGATATCCGCCTGCGATCGGGTTCATACCCAGCACACGTCCGCGACGCTTATTCAAATCGCCCATAACGTCGCCGGTATAATCATCAGGAACCGTAACCTTGACTGATGCGATTGGTTCCAGAAGAACTGGACCCGCCTCCATGAATCCCTTCT
>CAMNWW010000208.1 GCA_946566415.1 uncultured Lachnospiraceae bacterium
CCCTGGTTATGAAAGTTGCGAGCCCGATGGTATATTACGAGAATGACGGAGGTGACGACGACTAATGAAAAAGAAAAATGTGTTACTGTTTTTACGCTACGCGGTGATCCTTCTGTTTGCCGTCACTATGATCGTCCCGTTTTTCTGGATGATTATCACCTCGTTTAAGGAGCCGGCGAAAGTATTTTCACGACCGATCAACTGGTGGGTAGACTCTTTCGATTTTAAAAACTACACAAAATTTTTCACAAAGTATGACGGCTGGCGTTACATATGGAATACCGTACGGCTCTGCGCGATCAATATTTTAGGAGTCATATTATCGAATGGAATTGTGGCTTATGCCGTAGCATTCATGAAGTTTAAGAGGAAAAAGGTAATTATGGCATTGCTTTTGATTACGATGATGATGCCCGGGACGGTCACTTTTTTCCCGCAGTTCATTGTGTATGTGAAAATCGGGTGGTACGGCACGCTGATGCCGCTGTGGGTTCCGGCATTTCTGGGGAATGCGTATTACATATTCCTGCTGCGGCAGTACTATCTGACGATACCGCAGCCGATCCTGGACGCCGCGCGCGTCTCGGGGTGCGGTCATTTCCGGATGCTGTGGCAGATCGTGATGCCCATGGCGAAGCCGGTCTTTATTATCATGGTTTTGGATACATTTGTCAAAGTTTGGTCGGATCTGTTTGGACCGCTGATCTATATCCTGAACGAAAAAGACCGTACTTTGCCGGTATTGTTGTCTTACATGAAATCTTCGTATGGAAACGCGGGAACCCTGCCGAGCATTATGGCGGGCGGGATACTTTCGGCAATACCGACGCTGATCGTGTATTTCCTTGGGCAAAAGGCCATGATTAAGGCCTATGTATTTAAAACTTCAGACAAGTAGAAAGAGGTGGACGATATGAACAATCAAAAATTAGTGGAGATTCGTCAAAATATTCAGAAAGTAATCATCGGAAAGAGTGAAAATATAGATTTGGTACTAACCGCGCTTCTGGCGGGCGGCCATGTACTTTTGGACGATGTGCCGGGGACCGGAAAGACCGTCCTGGCAAAGTCGTTGGCAAAATCAGTGGACGCCGAATTTGGAAGGATCCAGTTTACACCGGATCTTCTGCCGTCGGACGTTACCGGCATGAATTACTATAATCAGAAGGAGAGCGCGTTCGTCCTGCGGAAGGGTCCGGCGTTCTGCAATATCCTGCTGGCGGATGAAATCAACCGTGCGACTCCGAGAACACAGTCCAGTCTCCTGGAGTGTATGGAGGAGCGCCAGATCACCATCGACGGGGAAACATTGTCCCTTAAACGGCCGTTTTTCGTCATTGCAACGCAGAATCCGGTGGAGACGGCGGGAACTTATCCCCTGCCGGAAGCGCAGCTTGACCGTTTCCTGATCCAGATTTCTATGGGGATGCCCACGGTGGAGGAGGAGATTAAGATCATGGAAAGATTCCTTGTGGACGCTCCTCTTGAAGAGCTTGCGCCGGTGTGCACGGTGGAGGAGCTGCGCCGCATGCAGGAGGAGTATAAGAACATCTACATCCATCCGGAGCTGATGGAGTATATGGCGCGTATCGTGCAGGCGACCCGGGAGACGGCGGAGATCGTATCAGGAGTGAGTCCCCGTGGGACGCTGGCCCTGCTGAAAGCAGTCCGTGCGTATGCGTTTATCCAGGGGAGAGAGTACGTGGTTCCGGAGGATATTAAAACCCTCTGCGGACCTGTATTGGCGCACAGGCTTGTGTTCCCAAGAGGAAGCCAGGGAAGAGCAGCCGGGCTTAAGATGATGGATAAGGTTTTAAATACGATTCCGGTTCCGACCGAAGACTGGAGAGGGTAACGTGAATATACTGTTGTTTGTTATCGGGGCGGCTATTGTGTATTGGCTGCAGATGTTGTTTTGCAAATATACATGGAAATATAAATTAACCGCAGACGCCCGGTTTTCGGAGAAACAGGCCGTAGAAGGGGAGACGGTGCAGCTTACGGTCACGGTAGAGAACCAAAAAATAATCCCGATCATTACGGTGAAAGCCAACGTAGAGGTGGACCGGGGACTGGAATTCAAAGACCAGAGCAATCTGGCGATCTCCGACAAAAATTACCGGAGCGAGATTTTCTCCATGCGGGGGAATGAACGTGTTCAGAGGGATATCCCGCTTTTCTGTGCGAAGAGAGGATATTACTACATCGACCACATTGATTTTGTGGGAAACGATCTGTTCTATACGCGGCGTTTTATTGCCAGCCGGAAGGTTGACCGTAATATCTGCGTCTACCCGGGGAAGGCGTCCGCGCGTCAGCTTATGGTGGCGACGCAGAAAATGATGGGGGAGACTGTGGTGAGAAGTTCAGACCAGGACGACCCGTTTACATTCCGGGGAATCCGGCAGTACCAGAGTTTTGACTCCATACGGGATATTAACTGGAAAGCGTCCGCCAAGACCGGAGATCTGCGAGTCAACATCCACGATTATACTGCGGATCAGGAGATCGGGATCATTCTTGATACAGAATGGGATTCTTTGCTGCGTCCGGATAATTTATTGGAGGAGAGTATCCGGATTGCATCCTCTATGGCGGAGGAGTTCATCGCAAAAGGTGTGACCACGTCTCTGACTACGAACGGACGCGACTGTTTGACAGGAGAGATATTTTCTATCGGCGGCGGGGCGAATATGCAGCACAGCGATGCGATCCGCTATGGACTTGCACGGCTTAAGCTGCAGAAACATAAGAAAGATTCAACGCTTGCAGGAGTACTTCGGGAACAGATACGGCAGATGGACGAGGCTCCGAACCGCAAGGTATCCTGGGTCATGATTTCAACTCAGACAAGCGGAGAGATCATAGATCAGTGGAAGGAAGTAAAGGAGAGGGCGGTAAAATCATATTGGATTATGCCGGCGCATACGGCAGCAGAGATCCCGGAGGAAATGCTTCAGGATCCGGACGTCATATATTGGGAGGTGGCTTATGGGAAATAATCCGGTATTTCGTTTTTGGATCAATCACTCTATGCGCAACCTGCATGTGGCGCTTGGCGTCGCCGCCGTAACGCTGCAGGTGATAGGAAGGCTTTCGGGAAATCCAAAGCTGCTTGTCATAGGGGATATGGTCACGCTCATTGCGATTTTCCATTATTTTATACATGGGTACCTCTACCGGCAGCAGCGGTTCGTGACAGATAACCAGAGGGTTTATTCCCTGTCGAAGAAGAAAATAGCGAGGATGGGGGCGGCATATTTAGCGGCATTTCTGGCCGCTTTGACTGTAGGCATGGCGGTGGTCCGCGAAATATACAGCGGGACTTTGCTGGCAAAACTGCAGGCGATGGCTACGTTCCTTTTAGGAAGCCTGCTGGGGGCGGTTTTCGAGTCGGACGGATTAGGAAGGGACGAGCTTTTACTTCAGGATAATACGGATCTGTTCGGCGTGATGGATCAATTTTCGCGAAAAACAGATTCACCGTGGGAGAGTCTGATTAACAGTATCCAGACAGTGCTTATTATCGCGGGAGTGGCGCTTTTGCTGGTCCTGTGCGTGGCGGTTGCGGCGGCTTACGTGCGCCGTCTGTTCGGGAAAGCGCGCCTGCAAGCAGATAGACGGCAGGGGTTTGAAACAGCGGACAGAGAAGAGAAGATCAGAGGGAAGAAGGCAGGACGGGAAAGAATCCTGGATTTTTCACCGACTTCAAAGATACGCCGCATATACCGGCGCTGTATCAACAGTAAGCGCAGAAGGGGACAGACGGTGCAGGAGTGGATGACTCCGGCTGAAATCGAGAACATGGTTCTTCCTCCAGAGGAAGAAAAGTACCGCACACTACACACCTCCTACGAAAAGGCGAGGTATTCAGAGAAAGGATGTACAGAGGAAGACGTACAGCGGATCAAAGCGTTGAAGATATAAAGGGCATAAGGAGGCATATATGGCAGGATTGACCTTGAGAAATATCAGCAAACAGTTTAAAGACAGTGACGAGAAGGCGGTAAGGAATGTAAATCTTGAGATAAGTGAAGATGAATTCCTGATTCTCCTTGGACCTTCCGGGTGCGGGAAGACCACGCTTTTGCGTATGATATCCGGGCTGATAAATCCTTCGGAGGGACAGATAATGATCGGGGACAGGGATGTAACGGAACTGGAGCCTCAGGAGCGCGGGATAGGGATGGTGTTCCAGAACTATGCGCTTTATCCACATATGAATATCCGTAAGAATCTTTCTTTCGCACTGGAGATTGCCCGGATGAAGAGAGAGGAGCGGAAGAAAGCGGTGAATGAAGTAGGCGACGTCCTGGAAATCCGGCAGCATTTTAATAAGAAGCCGCATATGCTTTCCGGAGGGGAACGGCAGAGGGCGGCGATGGGGCGCGCTATGGTAAATGAATGCAG
>CAMNWW010000209.1 GCA_946566415.1 uncultured Lachnospiraceae bacterium
TCCCTATAGGAAACTTCTGTTGAAAACAAAAGGAGCGTCACTGAATTACATTTTAAGGACAACCCCTATGTCTTACGCTATAATTTCATCCATCAATTCCCATATCTCATCCCGCCCTTGCTTTGTCTCTGCGGAAAACGGGATCAATATCGTTTCTTTTTCCATTTTAAGCCCATCTCTTACTGCCTTCACCTGCTTTGGTACCTGGCTTTTTTTTAGTTTATCTAGCTTTGTCGCAATGATAATCGGCGTGAAGCCTTGGGCTGTAATCCATTCATACATGGTTCGGTCATTGGCCGATGGGTCGTGGCGTATATCAATAAGGAGGAATACCGCGCGAAGCTGTTTTGAGCCGTGCAGATACCTCTCTATCATCTTTCCCCACTGCTTTTTTTCCTTTTCCGATACTTTTGCATACCCGTATCCCGGCAGGTCGACCAAATACATCGCTTCATTGATATTATAGAAATTAATCGTCTGGGTCTTCCCCGGCGTCGCAGAAATCCTGGCATAGGATTTCCGGTTCATCAAGGCGTTGATCAGGGAAGACTTCCCGACATTCGATTTTCCGGCAAACGCAATCTCCGGCAGCGTATTGTCCGGCAGTTTGCTCGTAATTCCGCAGACTGTTTCCAGATTAATCTTCTTGATAATCATTTTTCTTTTCCTCTTTTTGGGATGCTTTGCGGCGTTTGAGAGCAATTTTCAGGACTTCCTCCATCTGTGTGACAGGTATAATCTCAAGCCCTTTCGTAATCTCCGAAGAAATCTCTTCTACGTCCTTCTCATTCTTTTTCGGAACGAGAACGGTTGTTATCCCGGCATTCTTCGCCGCCAGCAGTTTTTCCTTCAGCCCTCCGATCGGGAGCACGCGCCCCCGCAGCGTAATTTCGCCTGTCATGGCGATATCCGCCCGTACTTTCCTTTCAGTCACCGCAGAAAGCATCGCCGTCGCCATTGTAATTCCTGCGGAAGGCCCGTCTTTGGGAACCGCCCCTTCTGGTATATGGATATGGATGTCATGCTCCTCAAAAAAGTTCTCCGGCACTTTGTAGGATCTGCTCACGGAACGGATGTAGCTGATTCCGGTCTGGGCCGATTCTTTCATCACATCGCCCATCTGCCCTGTCAGGATGACCTCGCCTTTGCCCGGCATCACGTTCACTTCGATCTGCAGTGTATCTCCGCCCACGCTGGTCCATGCCAGCCCGCGCACGATTCCTACCTCATCCTCTGCGTTAACCATCTGATAAGAAAACTTCTCCTTGCCCAGATATTTTTCCACGTTCTTTCCTGTTACTTGGATATGTTTCCTGTCATGTTCGTAAATTTCTCTTGCCGCTTTCCGGCAGATATTGCCGATCTCCCGTTCCATCTGACGGACTCCGGCCTCTTTTGTATAATTCCTCGCCATTTTCCATATCACATTTTTACTGATCGTAAGCTGGTCTTTCGTAAGGCCGTGTCTCTCAAGCTGTTTCGGAATCAGGTGGCGTGTGGCAATATGCATCTTTTCATTCTCTGTATAGCTGTTCACCTCGATCACTTCCATACGGTCAAGGAGAGGCCTGGGTATTGTCTGCACTGTGTTTTCCGTGGTGACAAAGGTCACCTCGGACAAATCTAACGGCACTTCCAGATAATGGTCGCGAAACCGGCTGTTCTGTTCACTGTCCAGCACTTCCAAAAGCGCCGAGAAAGTATCTCCCTTATAGTCAGTGCTGACCTTATCTATCTCATCCAACAGCATCAAAGGATTCTTAACTCCCGCGCTCTTGATTCCTTTAGCGATCCTCCCCGGCATAGCGCCGACATAGGTCTTCCTATGCCCTCTGATCTCAGCTTCATCGCGGACCCCGCCCAGTGAAATCCGTACATACGGCTTTTTCAGCGCCTTAGCGAGCGACCTGGCAATCGAGGTTTTGCCGGTTCCCGGAGGACCTACCAGACAGAGGATCGGACTTTCTCCCTTTTTCGTCAGGGCGCGGACAGCCAGGAATTCCAAGATCCGTTCTTTCACTTCCTCCAGTCCATAATGCTCTGCTTCCAAAAGATCTTTTGCATACCCAATATCTGTAAAATCCTCGGATTTCTTATTCCAGGGCATCTCCAGCATCGTCTCAATATAAGCCCGGATCACCCCGGACTCTGCCGGACTCTGCATAGAATGTTTGAAGCGGCCGATCTCTTTTTTCAGCTTTTCTTTAATTTCCTCCGGCGCCTCCAAAGATGCGGCGGCCTGTTCGAACTCTTCCGCATCGGAAAGCGTTGTCTCATCTCCCAATTCTTCACGGATCAGGCGGAGCTGCTCACGGAGGACATACTCTCTTTGATGTTTATCGACCCTTTCCTTTACCTTCGCCTGAATCTCTTCCTTGATATTCATGACCTCGACTTCATTGACAAGCTTAAACGCAAGAAGTTCATACCGCCTCATAAGATCCGTCTCTTCCAAGATCTCCTGAAGCTCCGTGTAACGGGCAGGAAGGCTCGCCGCGACCTGATCCACCATCTTTTTCAGATCCGTGATCCCCCGGACCTGATTTACCATATCTTTCGTGACTTTCGGATTCTTTGAGGCATATTCAAGATACATATCCCTCATTCCGCGGATCATAGCGTCACGGCTGATATCCCCAGGCATTCCTGTATCTTCCTCTTCTATCACCGTGACATTCGCCCGCATATACGGATCTGTGATCTCCAGCGCATTAAGGACTGCTCTTGCCTCTGCGGAAACAATCACCCGAAAGATTTGTTTTGGCAGCTTCATGATCTGGCGGACAGTCGCCACCGTCCCCATACGATAAAGCTCCTTTACTCCCGGCTCTTCCACTTCAGCGTCTCTTTGTGTTACCAAAAAAATCTGCTGATCCCCCGCCATCGCTTCCTGCACAGCTTCAATAGAGCGCTCTCTGCTGATATCAAAATGCACTACCATTTCCGGAAGGATCGTCATCCCCCGCAGTGCTACCATTGGAATACTTAAGGTTCTGTTCATATTGTGTCATTTCTCCTCGCGCAATTATGCACTCTCCGGCCTAACCGTATTATGTTTCACTTCCGGAGATTTGTTTCCGAGAACTGCATCTTTCGTAATCCTGCAGTACTGCAGGCTCTCGTCGGACGGTGCACGGTACATGATGTCCATCATGACATTCTCCATGATGGCGCGAAGCCCCCTCGCTCCGGTCTTCCGTTTCAGGGACGTCTCCGCAATCGCTTCCAATGCATCGCGGTCAAATTCAAGTTCCACTTCGTCTAATTCCAGAAGTCTCTTATACTGTTTCACAATCGCATTCTTTGGTTCTGTAAGAATCCGGATCAACGAATTTTTATCCAGTGATTCTAAGGATACGGTGACAGGCACACGCCCCACCAGCTCCGGTATCAGCCCGAACTTAACCAAATCCTGAGGCAGTATCTGCTCCAGGAGGTAGTCGATATTATTCTCATGTTTCTCTGCGATCTGAGCCTCGAATCCGATCGACTTCCTGTCGATCCGGCGCTCAATGATTTTGTCAATCCCCTCAAACGCGCCTCCGCAGATGAAAAGGATATTCGTCGTGTCGATCTGGATCAGCTCCTGGTGCGGATGCTTCCTTCCGCCTTGAGGCGGGACATTTGCCACCGTACCCTCCAGGATCTTTAGAAGAGCCTGCTGGACGCCCTCGCCTGAAACATCACGGGTAATAGATGGATTTTCTGATTTTCTCGTGATTTTATCAATCTCGTCAATATAAATGATGCCATGTTCAGCCCTCTCGATATCTCCGTCCGCCGCCTGGATCACCTTGAGGAGAATATTCTCCACATCCTCGCCTACGTATCCCGCTTCCGTAAGCGCCGTCGCATCTGCGATTGCAAAGGGCACGTTCAGGATCTTCGCCAAAGACTGTGCAAGAAAGGTCTTGCCGCACCCGGTCGGACCCACCATCAGGATATTGCTCTTCTGCAGCTCCACGCCCAAGTCCCGCTCCGCCATGATCCGCTTATAGTGGTTATAGACCGCAACAGAAAGCACCTTTTTCGCATCCTCCTGGCCGATCACATAGTCGTCAAGAAATTCCTTGATCTCTTCTGGTTTCAGCAAATTAATATCATCATATCTGCCCTCTTCCTCATACTCCAGTTCTTCCTCGATGATCTCAGAACAAATGTCGACGCACTGGTCACAGATATAGGTCCCGTTGGGACCTGCGATCATCTTGCGCACCTGTGCCTGCGTCTTATTACAAAAAGAACATCTCACGATATCTTCATACCTGCCTGCCATGTTACCTCCTTATCGTCCACGCTTTTTTGGACATTGAGGTATCCCCGCAGGGGGTTACCTCCTTACCGTCCACGCTTTTTTGGACATTGAGGTATCCCCGCAGGGGGTTACCTCCTTACCG
>CAMNWW010000210.1 GCA_946566415.1 uncultured Lachnospiraceae bacterium
CACTTTCGACTAAAATATACAGTGAAGTGCGTAAGGGCATCCGGCCGGAAATCTATGCTCTGTCCACTCTAATGTTCCTGACGGTTCTATTCCTTCTTATTATTATCAATATGGAGCCGAAGGAAGACAGGACGCAGCGTGCAAAGCGGCTTGAAGCGCAGTCCAATGTAAAGAGGGCCGCTCGTTTTGCCCTAACACGCATCATGCCCGCCATTTTGTCCGTGGTTATCCTCGCCGGCGGTTTTTACTATGGTTCCCAGAACGTTATCTCTAGGGACGACCAGGTTATCGTCTATAACTGGGGCGAATACCTCGACCCAAAAGTTCTGGAGATTTTTGAAGAAGAGACTGGAATCAGCGTGGTATACGAAGAATTTGAAACGAATGAGATTATGTATCCCAAGGTACAGTCCGGCGCCATCGCGTACGATGTGGTATGCCCTTCCGACTATATGATCCAGCGGATGATCGACAATGATCTTCTCGCAGAAATCAACTGGGATAATATACCTAACATTAAGAACATCGGAAATACTTATATGGAACAATCCCGCCAGTTTGACCCCGATAATAAATATTCGATTCCTTATTGCTGGGGCACTGTAGGTATTTTGTACAACAAAACCATGGTAAACGAACCTGTCGACTCCTGGTCCGTACTATGGGACGAAAAATATGCAGACAGCATTCTTATGCAGAACAGCGTCCGCGACGCTTTTGGCGTAACCCTGAAATACCTGGGCTACTCCCTGAACTCCACAGACTTGGATGAACTGACAAAGGCACGAGACCTCCTTCTGGAGCAGAAACCGCTGGTCCAGGCATACGTGGTGGACCAGGTCCGTGACAAAATGATCGGGAACGAAGCCGCCCTGGGGGTCATCTACTCCGGCGAAGCCATATATACTCAGTGGGAAAATCCCAACCTTGAATATGTTATTCCGAAAGAAGGCTCCAATGTCTGGATCGATTCCTGGGTTATCCCCAAAAATGCGCAGCACAAAGAAAATGCCGAATCATTCATCAATTTCCTGTGCCGCCCGGATATTGCATTGATGAATTTTGAATACATCACCTACTCCACCCCAAACGAGGCGGCAAGAGAGCTTATCGAAGACCCAGACGTCCGCAACAGTAAAATTGCTTTTCCAAGCGCCGAGATGCTGAAGGGCTGCGAAACTTTCCGGTTTCTGGGAGATGAAAACGACGCTGTCTATAATGAACTATGGCGGGAAGTGAAATCTAAATAGAAAAAACAGTTTTCCCCGGTAAATGCTGGGGAAAAACTGTTTTCCTGCCTGAAATTTTACTCACTTGTACAATTTCCACCGGAGCCACGATGTCTGTGCTGTCCATGATGACCGCATCCGCCGCTTCCGCCTGTCTGTCCCCCGCCCTCGTTATCGCGATTATCGGTGTCATTATTACTATCATCGCCATTGTCTTTCCCATTTGACAGGCTGTCGATCAGATCCCTGATCTCCCGCATTGTCATATCCTGTACCATCTCAGGAGTGACCGTGGGGTCAAGACGGAGAAGTTCCTGAAACGCTCTGTACCTTCCGCATGAAAGTCCCATCTCGTGTGCCGCCGACGCCTCCTCGGAGGACGCCCGATAACAGTGAGTATTCTTCTGCTTTGCCGTACATGCTCTGACACCCGAAAGTATCTTGGAGGACTGTATCCCGTCCGATCCTGTGACAGCGATCGTCATGATCTCATTACCGGATAATAAGTCTTCGACCTGCTCGTTGTCCATTATCTGGCCGATCGCGTCGGTATAAGTCTTATATTTTATATCCAATACATCCATAAGTTCCCTTCCGGAGTCATTCACTCCGTCCACTGCTATGATGCGGTCGAAGCGGTTCACGCTTAATTCGATAGATGGGTTAATATCTATACTTATCTTGACCGTGGGCGTAAAGTAAAGCCAGCGCCCTCCAAATAAAAGGAAGAACAGACAAGCACATGCAGCGGCGTAGACATGATATCGGCGTTTTGCGCCGGTGGCTTTGGTATATCCCCGCGTCTTCTGCGCAAGAAATTCCCTGGTACTCTTCTTTAACTTCTCTTCCGCCTGTATCTGGCCAAACATTTCCTTTAGCTCGTTATTCATACCCATCACCTCCCAACTTCTCCCGAAGCATTTGTTTGGAACGGGTCAGGAGAGTATAAATGGTATTCACATTTTTTCCCAAAATATTACTGATCTGCGGAGCGGTGTACTCCTCATAATAATGCAAATAGACGACGTCTCTGTATTTCTGAGGAAGAGAAAGGACCGCTTCAAGAACTTCTCTGTAATCTTGGGATATCCCGGCAGGCTGGTCCATTACTTCATCCAGCGATACTGTATGGCTGCGGAAAAAGCTCTTGAGAAGATCTTTGCAGGCATTAATCGTGACCCGGATGAACCATGCTTTTTCATGTTCTTCGCTTTCAAATGAAACCGAACTAAGGACATACTTCAAAAACACTGTCTGAAATATGTCCTCGGTGTCGGCATAATTTTTCAAATATATCATGCAAAGCCGCCGGACGGTATCCGCGTACCGTTCGATCGCCTTATTCACTTCTTGCTCGCTGCGCATAATATTTCCCTTCGGCGCCCGGCCTATATCTAAAGTTCAAAACATCCGCCCCCGATAAATTCCCGAAGAATGGAATTGCCCGGAATATTCTCGCTTCCAATTCCAACAAAATAGTCCAGGAACTTTAAGAGTCTCTTTGCCTCTGTATACTCTTCGCAATTCTTGTCAATGCCAAAAAGAATCGGCTCTACATACTGTTTTAATACTGCCAGTTCATAAAGCAGCGCTGAATTGAACATCACATCCGCCTCTTCCTGGTAAGGGAAGATATTCTCTTCCTCCCCCCTGCGGACTGATTTCCACATAGCGATCGTCTCTCGCCCCGGGGTTCCCCTGGTCCTGGCGTCTCTCACAATTCGTCTGAGCAAACGGCCGTCGGTCGATGGAATCCGGTTATGCTCGTCAATATTGAGCTGTGTCAGAGCGCTGATATAAATCTTGAATTTATTTTCCTTTGCGATTTCCGACGTCAGCTTATCATTAAGACAATGGATTCCTTCTATGACGAGGATATCGTTTTTTCCAAGTTGTTTATAATTCCCTTTGTATTCCCGTTTTCCAATCTTGAAGTTAAAGCTGGGGATCTCGACCCGCTTTCCCTCCAGAAGTTCCTGGAGATCCTGATTGAACTTTTTCACATCCACCGCCTCGAGACACTCGAAATTCAGCTTTCCCTCCTCGTCCAGCGGGGTGTCCTCCCTATTCACAAAATAATTGTCCACTGCGATCGGATGAGGTACAAGCCCATTCACCCGAAGCTGGACGGAAAGCCTGTGGGAGAACGTAGTCTTCCCTGAGGAAGAAGGACCTGCGATCAGGACAAACTTTTTCTCCGGCTGGGCGGCAATCTGTTCCGCGATGTGGGCGATCCGTTTCTCCTGCAGGGCTTCCTGCACCAAAATAATCTGCTGCGGATTCTCGCTGGTCGTAAAATCATTCAGCGATCCGACATTCTCGATACCCATGCGGTCTCCGCCCTGAGTCGATTCTTTCAGAACCTGGAACAGCTTATTCCTCGGATTAAAAGGCGGAACCGTCCGGGGCGCAGACAGTGTAGGCATCTGAATCACGAAACCGTCGTCATAAAGATGCAGGCTGAAATACTTGAGATACCCTGTTGAAGGTACCATATACCCATAATAATAGTCCTCAAATTCATTGATACTATAGATATTCACCTTGGACACTCTGCGGTAGCGGAACAGCTTCTCCTTGGCTTTCATTCCATGATGCCGGAATATCTCCGTCGCCTCATCCGTATGTACGCTTCTTTTCCGGATCGGAAGATCCTGAGATGCCAGCTCGCGCATTCTTGCTTCCACCTTGTCCAGAAACGCCTGATTCATCTCAACTTTTCCTCTTATCGTACAATAGTATCCCTTATCCACAGAAAAATTGATGCGGACTCTTTCTATATTTTCATGATCCGCAGTGTCATAGACCGCCTTCACAAGAAGGAAGCTCACGCTGCGCCTGTATGTCTCGTGCCCCGCAGCTTCCGCCGTGGTAACAAACCGCAGATGACAATCCTGTTTCACTGCCTTATGAAGCTCTTGAAGCTTCCCGTCAATAAATACCAGGACAATATCATTGTCATATTCTTTCTGATATTCCTTTGCGATCGACAGGTACGTCGTACCTTTGGGGTATTCCTTGGCCTTGCCGTCTATCTCGACCTGATACCTCTCTTCTACCATTTCCTTCACCTCTTCTTTTTATATTACATGAGTTACCCGACAAATGAGTCCACCGTCGATTTTTCCGTGCTTTGCACTCCCA
>CAMNWW010000211.1 GCA_946566415.1 uncultured Lachnospiraceae bacterium
GGTGAGGATAGATGGAAAAGATGTGAAAGATTATAAGATAAAGAGCCTGCGTAAGCGGATTGGTGTTGTCCCTCAAAGGGCCGTGCTGTTTAAAGGGACGATTGCGGAAAATCTTCGCTGGGGCAATGAAGCGGCTTCGGAGGAAGAGCTTTGGGAGGCGGCAGAGACGGCGCAGGCAAAGGAGTTTTTAGTCAGCAGAGAAGAAGGGCTTTCATTTAAGGTCTCCCAGGACGGAAAGAATTTGTCAGGGGGGCAGCGGCAGAGACTTACGATTGCACGGGCGCTGGTGCGAAGACCGGGGATATTGATCTTAGATGACAGTGCATCTGCCCTCGACTTTGCGACAGACGCGAAACTTCGCGCAGCGATCCGGCAGATGGAGGGCAGTCCGACGGTGTTCATCGTATCTCAGCGGGCCTCTTCCATCATGTACGCGGATCTGATCTTAGTATTAGACGACGGAGAGATGGCAGGTCTTGGAACTCACGAGGAGCTGCTCGGAGATTGCGGCATCTATCAGGAGATCTATTATTCCCAGTTCCCGAAGGAATCGGAAGAAACAAGAGAAAGCGGAAAGGGGGCGCAGTAAGATGGGAAAAGACAGACAGACAGAGACATTAAAAAAAGTATTTCACCGGCTTGGGCGCTACCGGATCTTCCTTTTGTTCACGATATTGCTGTCGGTAGTGACAGTTGCCCTTACGCTTTATATCCCAAAGCTTACGGGAAAGGCTGTAGACTGCATTGTGACGAAGGGGCAGGTAGATTTTGGGGGAGTGATGGAAATCCTTGTTCAGATAGGCATCTGTATTCTGATTACCGCATTTGCCCAATGGCTGATGAATATCTGCAATAATAAGATGACTTATCAGATTGTGCGCGACATCCGCAATGATGCATTTAAAAAGATTGAGATCCTGCCGCTTAAATATATCGACGGACATCCTTATGGAGAGGTGGTAAGCCGCGTAATTGCGGATGTGGATCAGTTTGCAGATGGGCTTTTGATGGGATTTACCCAGTTGTTTACCGGGGTTGCGACCATTGTGAGGACGTTTTGCTTTATGCTGTCGGTGAATGTAAAGATTACGCTGGTGGTTGTGCTGATCACACCGGTATCCTTTCTGGTGGCTGGATTTATCGCGAAGCGCACATACACCATGTTCAAACTGCAGTCAGAGACGAGAGGGGAGCAGACGGGGCTGATTGAGGAGATGATCGGGAACCAGAAGATCGTGCAGGCTTTTGGGCAGACAGAGAAGGTCATGGAGCGGTTTGACGAGGTGAATGCAAGACTTAAGGATTGTTCTTTAAAGGCTGTGTTCTTTTCATCTATTACGAATCCTGCCACTCGGTTTGTCAACAGCCTGGTGTATACAGGAGTCGGCGTGACAGGAGCAATCGGGGTGATAAACGGGGCGTTGAGCGTCGGGCAGCTCACCAGCTTCTTGAGCTATGCGAATCAGTATACGAAGCCGTTTAATGAGATATCCGGCGTGGTGACAGAGCTTCAGAATGCCATTGCCTGTGCAAAACGGATTTTTGATCTCATTGAGGAGGAGCCGCAGGTTCCGGAGCCGGAGACGGCAGTGAAACTTACAGATGTAAGGGGTAATATAAATCTTGATGATGTGTCCTTTTCCTATGTTCCGGAGAGTAAGCTTATCGAACATTTTAATCTCGAGGTGAAGCCGGGGCAGAGAGTGGCGATCGTGGGTCCGACCGGATGCGGAAAGACGACGCTTATTAATCTTTTGATGCGGTTTTACGATGTGACGGACGGAAGTATTAAGGTGGAGGATATTGATATCCGGGATTTGACAAGAAAAAGCCTTCGGGCGGGATACGGCATGGTGCTCCAGGAGACGTGGCTTAAGACCGGGACGATCCGGGACAACATTATCATGGGTAAGCCGGACGCTACCCAGGAGCAGATCATGGCGGCAGCGAAGGCGTCTCACGCCCACAGCTTTATTAAGCGGCTGCCCAAGGGATATGATACCTGGATTACTGAGGACGGCGGCAATCTGTCCCAAGGGCAGAAACAGCTTTTGTGTATCACGAGACTGATGTTAGTGAAGCCGCCTATGCTTATCTTAGATGAGGCGACTTCATCTATAGATACGCGCACGGAGATACGGATCCAGAAGGCATTTGCCCGGCTGATGGAAGGGCGTACCAGCTTTATCGTAGCACATCGGTTATCGACAATCCGCGAGGCAGACGTGATTCTGGTCATGAAGGACGGGAAGATCATCGAGCAGGGAAGCCATGAGGAGCTGCTTAAGAAGGGCGGGTTCTATCAGAGCTTATACCAGAGCCAGTTTGCCGGAGCTTAGATTTACAGGCGTTTACAGGGCATAAGGTCAGCACGGGATTTGACGTGTACAAAGATTTTGCGGAGAAGGTTTTATGAGAGAGAAAAAAGAAGTGATTGCGTACTGCATGACTCTTGGAAAGGTATATGAGGATTATCCTTTTCATGACGACAACTGGTGTGTGATGCGGCATAAGGATACGAAAAAAACATTTGCCTATATCTACACCAAACAGGAGCATGTGTGGGTCAATGTAAAATGCGAGCCGCAGTGGAGGGACTTCTGGCGTGATGCGTTTGCGTCGGTTGTCCCGGCCTATCACATGAATAAAACACACTGGAATTCGGTGATTCTTGACGGGACGGTTCCGGAAAAAGAGATAAAGCGGATGATCGCAGAGAGCTTTGACCTGACCCAGGACAGAAAAAGAGCAGGCGGGAAAAGCAGGTAGAGAAAAATCAGGCAGAAGAACAGGCAGGAGTAGGAAAGTGTAATCTTTAGGTTACAGACTTTCTTCTCCTGCCTGTTCCATGCGCGCATAAACCTGTGGATAAAAGTCTGCCTTCTGGTTATAGGGTCGGATAAAAAACCGCCGCAGGATATCCATGCTAAGTTTCCTGACCAGTTCGGCACCTTCGCTTCCCTCGGAATCCATGGCCATCTCCTGGCGCTCTTTTAAATAATAATGCCAGTCTGCCGTGAATTTTTCATATTGCCGGAAGTTTTCTATATCGAGCCATTTTCGGACCTTGATCTTTGTCTTGTCTGGCTTGGGACACTCGTTAACCTGCAGGAAATAGCGGAAAGAGTGGTTTTCATAATAGCGGCCCAGCGGAAATAGGCGGCAGAAACCGGGGCGGGCTTTGTGGATGGTACAGCGCCCGCCAGGACTTAAAAAGACGCAGCGGGCGTCTTTGCCGGCCATCTTTAAGTTCGGCAGTATAATGCCGTCCACTACATTAAGCTCCAGATCTTCCCCGAGCAATTGTTCAAAGCTTTTATCCAGATGCCCGGTCAGTTGGAAGATATCGTAAGGGTCCAGGATAACGGAACTTCCCATGTCCTGACAGCAGGAAGAACAGCCGGCGCAGCCGCGGCAGTCCGCTTTTACCATGTCATTGCCGGTATATAATTTTCCGTCAGAAATTTCAGAAAGGTCAATCTCTCTTAACATATTATAGTCCCCCAGTGAAAAATATTTCGTGAAGCCAGCCATGACTGCATGGATATCTGACTTGAAATCAGTGTAACACGGGAAAATATAAATGTAAATTATTATTTTTTGCCCCTTTAAAGCGATGGATTTATTTTCATAAATATAAAATAAAATGAAATAATAAAATTAATTTTTTTAAACGAAAATAATGTTTCACAAAGTTGAATTAACGGCAGTTTTTTGACTTTTCAGCCTTTCCCTCGTGTACTATACTGTGAAAAAAGGAGGTGCGTAATATGATTGCGGCGAAAGCATTTGCAACGGTAACTAACTTATGTATGCAGGCGTTTCAGGAAATACCGGATAGGATTTCTGTTGAGAATGACGAGGTGACAGAATTTCCACAGTATCCCGGATGCCATACTTGTGTAAAAGTGACGCTTACTAAAGGAGAGAAACGGTATTTCTTTTATGCGGCCTGCCTGGATGAAGAAAGCTGCCTGATTTATAATTTTGACGGCGTTCCGGTTTCCTTTACAGGAAAGAAGAATTATTTTCTGGTATTTCTCGAGATTTGGGCGGAAGGGGTGAAAGAAGAATTTGCAGAGGAAATATCTTTAAAGGTTCGGGATTTGGAAGATATTTCAATTACTACAAACGGAACTTGTTGGCTTCTAACATTTAATGGCGGACAGGAAGTTGCTCAAAGCTTCATTGATGAACTCAATGCAAGGGAACCTGTACAATTGGCATTACAGTTAAGAACAGTAGATTAGTGTGAACAGGAGGATTGAGATGGATAAAATGAATACAGAATTTGTAAAAAACGGGGCAAATACAAGAATAGAAAAAAAGCCGACATTTGGATGGTCTCATGCGGTTTTTTTGATC
>CAMNWW010000212.1 GCA_946566415.1 uncultured Lachnospiraceae bacterium
AGAAGAGATATTAAGGAAGATACGAATGATCGTGATCTATACGGCGGACGTAGAGACGGCTCCGGAAGAATTTTCAGTAGGGTGTATTACACTGAAGCTGGAACAGGCATTTCTCAGCCGGATGGAGTCGGAAAGTATTAGAAATATAATGTACCCTATAAGGTGGACACGGCAAGCTGAAGGGATTGCTTGAAATGTTGATTACCGCTAGGGGAAATAATCTATAAGAGCTAGGTCTGAAATAACTGATGGAATCCCAAACTGTGGACACTTTGAAAAAAAGAAATGCCCAAAGAAATGGACAGACTGGCTCTTTGTTTATTAACCGGACTGTGAACATATAGAAAAAGGGGGAGTACCTGAAACGTGGACATAAGAAAAAGACAACAAATCCCCCAAAATAGACAAAGGCTGAAAGGTATAAAAACATCAAAGTGGACATATGGGCATTCTAAAGTCCAGGGGCATCTGCTACAATGAACCTATAGATTGGAGAGGATGCTGGTGAAAGAATATACGGCGAAGGAAATAAAGTTGCTGAAAGCCAATCCGTATACGTTTAAAGTGACGAAGAATAAGCTCTATTTTACAGTTGAGTTTAAGGAAGCGTTTTGGACTGCCTACAAAGCAGGGATGGCACCGAGAAAGATTCTGGAGGATCTGGGGTACGACCTTGGGATATTTGGACAAAAGCAGATAGACAGCATTGTACAAAGAATTAAGCGTCAGGCACAGTGCGGAAGAGGCTTCAGACAGGGAGAAAACAGGACACGCCGGAAAAAAGACGGACTGTCCATACCGGAAGGCACATCCCCAGAATCAAAAGAAGCATTGGAAGGGATACTGAACGAGGTAAAGTACCTGCGGCAGGAAGTTGAATTTCTAAAAAAAATTGTGAAAACAGAAAATACAGCAACGAGGAAATTCTGATGAGTTCCGGATGGAAATTTGAAGTGATACAGAAAACGATAGATGAGGCGGATAACCAGCTGAGTGTAAGCATGCTTTGTGAAATAGCGGGGGTCTCACGTTCCGGATATTACAGATGGATAAAAGCCGCAGATGTAAGGGAGAAAAGGGAAAAGAAAGACAGGGAAGATTTTGAGCTGGTCTTGAAAGCCTATAACCAGCGCGGCTATAGCAAAGGGGCGCGGGGGATATACATGTGTATGGTTCATTGGGATCCGCCGGTTGTGATGAATGTGAAAAAGATCAGGAGGCTGATGGATAAATACGGTTTGGTTTGCCCAATAAGGAAAGCAAACCCATATAGGAGGATGGCTAAGGCATTGAAGACAAGCAATGTGGCAGATAATCTCTTAAAGCGCGGGTTTACAGAGTATGGACCAAGGCGGGTATTGTTGACCGACATCACTTATATACCGTATAATGGGATATTTGCCTATCTATCAACGGTTCTGGATGCATATACGAGACAGATACTGTCATATGTGCTGAGCGATTCCTTAGAGGTGGACTTTGTATTGGAGACTGTAGAGAAGTTGGTAAGAGATCATGGGGTAGAGCTGACAAAGGAAACCCTGATTCATTCAGACCAAGGCTGTCATTACACAAGTGCTAGCTTCATCCAACTGGTCAACGACAAAGAACTGAGGCAGTCCATGTCAAGGAAAGGAAATTGTTGGGACAATGCCCCACAGGAAAGCTTCTTTGGCCATATGAAGGACGAGATAGATGTCAGCGAATGTAAAAAATATCGGGATGTTAAAGCGATAGTAGATGACTGGATGGAATATTATAACAGTGAGCGCTATCAATGGCAGCTGGCGAAGTTGTCGCCGGATGAATATTATGGGTATATAACGACAGGGGTATATCCATTAAAAGGAATTATCAATGAAAGGGAAGAAGAACATAAGTTCCCTAAAACAAATTAAAAAAATGTCCTTGACAAAGGGTACAATTTAGGCTGTACCATCATTTATTGCAGAAGATGTCTGTTGCCATTTTAAGTCGGGATTATAAAATGTTTCTTGAAAAGTCTTGGGATATCACGTATGATGATTTTGACATTTTCGGATGTCGAACAGTCAAAGATAATAATCAAAGTTTCTAAGAAGTTCTACTATCACGGCAATTCGCCGAAATATTTCAGTAATTGAATTTATCAAAGCGGGGAGGGGTGCCTATGGGTGTGATTTTTCTCTTTTAAGTAACCGAGAAACATGATACACTAAAGGAGAAAAGATATGGAAAAAACAAAGAGGGATATCACTTACCATAATAAGGATGTCCTGTCAAAGATCTTAGCAGAGAATTTTAAGGATAAATCGTTGGAAATTTATGGAATTCATATGCCTAAAATATGCCGGATCCTGCCGACGAACCTTCCAGAGATCCAGGTGAATGAGATGCGTATCGACAATCTGTTCCTCCTGGAGGACGGTTCGGTGGCGATCATAGACTATGAGAGTACATTAAAATGGGAAAATAATTTAAAGTACTTAAACTACATTGTAAGGATCTTGGAACGGTATAAGAAAAGAGAAGAGATATTAAGGAAGATACGAATGATCGTGATCTATACGGCGGACGTAGAGGCGGCTCCGGAAGAATTTTCAGTAGGGTGTATTACACTGAAGCTAGAACAGGCATTTCTCAGCCGGATGGAGTCGGAAAGTATTAGAAAAGAACTGGCTGGGAAACTGGAGAAAGGGATTCCGCTGTCCGACGATGAACGGATGAAACTGATCGTGTTCCCGCTTACGTATAAGGGAGCCGAGCAGAAAAAATGGGCGGTAAAAGAAGCTGTAAAAATGGCGGGGCAGATACTGGACGAGGAAGAGAAGATGTTTGTGCTGTCAGGGATTTTAGTTTTTGCTGATAAAATCATGGATGCCGCTACGGCAAAATATATAAAGGAGGCGATACGAATGACCCAGGTTGAGGAATTGTGGTTGGAAGAAGGAAGAGAAGAAGGAAGGAAATTTGAACGGGAAGCGGGAATTAAGGCGCTGGTCGATGCGCTTAAGTCATTCGCTGTTCCCGATGAAGCGATCGCGGAGCAGTTAACCAAGAGGTACTGCCTTACCCCGGAAGAGACAAGGAGATACTTGAAATCTGTTTTCTAAGCCTTTCAGGTAAATGAATTGCGCATCTAGAACCTGTTCCTTCTGGAAGACGATTCGGTGGCGGTCATTGATTTCCGCAGAGCGACGAGACAAGTGGATATGCTAGTATGTACATTTGGCGACTGCCGCGAGAGTCGAATACCCTGCGGCTCAGAGTTCACATAGAACTTTTGCATTGATGCACCGTCAGCTTGCTTTGCAGCGGGATATTTAATTCGACTATGAGAGTACATTAAAATGGGAAAATAACCTAAAAGTTGTCTATGGTTAAGGGCGGCTTGTAGGATTTTGGACCATGTTGAAGGGGAGGTGTAAGATGGCCGGGGAGGAGTATGAAATTCCTGTATTTTCAGGCCGCATAACACGGCGTTCGGGAACGGTCGTGTTCGTTGCCGCTGTAGTATATATTATTTTTGACCGGATAAGCAGGACAAGTCTGACGGCGGTACTTTTTGTACTGGGGATCGTGGTCTTTCTGGTGTTGGGTACAAAGATGAGGCGTGCTTTTAATCGGTGCGTATGGACGCTTGGCGAGGGCGGCATCAGGCAGACCATTTTCGGGATCACGGAGGAGATTTCCTATGGGGAGATCGCCGAGGCGATGCAGACCCGGAAAATAAAAGTCACGAGTACGGCTTTTCGGATACCTAAGAAAAGAGGGTTCATTACATTCCACTATGAGGTGGGGAACGGATCGGTTCAGCGCAGGATCATGGAGGCTTACCGGTTTCTGGCAAAGAAGGCGCCCGGTCAGCTCCCGAAGCTATCGTACAAGGTGATCGGAGAGATGGACCGCAGCTTCTATTACAGGAAGGAGCGGAGGAGCTGCAGCATAATAATGATCGCGGCATCCATCGCCATGGGGGCGGTGGATGGGGACTCGGTGGCGTTCGGCTGCATATGCGCCGCGCTGGGGCTGATCGTCCAGTATGCTGTGCTGGAAAATTTGTTTACCGCAGTTTATTTTGGAAAGAAAATAGAAAAGAAGATTCAGGAACATTTTGCACAGTATTCTAATGTAAAGCTCAGGAAGGTTCGGGTTTCGTATGTGATGATGATGCTTGTTATTTTTGCGGCGGCAGGAATGAACTTGGTCTTTTTATTTATATGAGTTGCCCGACAAATGAGTCCACCGTCGATTTTTCCGTGCTTTGCACTCCCAAAATCGACGAAAACATTCGCAATTCGCTCATTTTTCTGCGAAAAATGGCTCCTTGCTCATGTTTTAGCGGGACCCATAGACATAAAAATACATGCAAGCATGTATT
>CAMNWW010000213.1 GCA_946566415.1 uncultured Lachnospiraceae bacterium
CGAAGCGGTGTATAGCCAAAATACCGTTCATTTTTATAGGCGAACAGGTTGGGGATGTCTGTGTCCGTTTTTTCTTTTCCAAGTCCTTTTTCACAACGGTTGCCGGAGATAAAGCGCCGTCCTCCGCTGAACGTATTGATCGTCAAACGGCAGTTGTTGGTACATCCTCTGCATTTTGACATGGCAGTGGTGTATTCCAGCGCGTTGATCTCCTCGATGGAAAGCATGGTCGTGTTTTTACATTCTTTAAAACCATAGCGTTCCCGCGCGATAAGTGCGGCGCCGAAAGCCCCCATGATCCCGGCGATATCCGGACGGATGGCTTCACACCCCGCAATTTTCTCAAAACTTCTCAGTACAGCGTCGTTATAGAATGTTCCGCCCTGGACGACAATCCGGCGGCCAAGCTCGGAAGCGTCGGACACCTTTATGACCTTAAAGAGCGCGTTTTTTATAACGGAATAGGCAAGCCCTGCCGAGATATCGGCAACTTTGGCCCCCTCTTTCTGCGCCTGCTTGACTTTGGAATTCATGAATACAGTACAACGGGTTCCCAAATCAATAGGGTGGCGCGCAAACAAGGCCTCATGCGCAAAATCCTGGACAGTAAAGTTTAGGGATTTGGCAAAGGTTTCGATAAAAGAGCCGCATCCGGAAGAGCAGGCCTCATTGAGCTGGACACTGTCTACAGTATGATTCTTGATCTTGATGCACTTCATATCCTGGCCGCCGATATCCAAAATGCAGTCTACTTCCGGTTCAAAATAGGAGGCCGCGTAATAGTGGGATACAGTTTCTACTTCGCCTTCATCGAGCAAAAGGGCGGCCTTGATGAGCGCTTCTCCGTAACCGGTAGAGCAGGAGTGCACAATATTCACACCTTCCGGAAGCCTGCTGTAAATATCCTTGACAGCAGATAAGGTTGTTCCCAGCGGGTCTCCGTCATTCCCATGGTAGAAAGAATAGAGAAGGGTTCCGTCATCCCCGACCAGGGCGGCTTTTGTCGTGGTGGAACCGGCGTCGATCCCGAGGTATGCGTTTCCGCGGTAAGAGTCCAAGTCGCCTACAGGAACCTGATGTTTAAGGTGGCGGCTCTGGAATGCCTGATAGTCGTTTTCATCTGTAAAGAGAGGTTCCATTCTCTCCACCTCAAAATCCATCTGAATATGTGAAGATAATTGATCCTGCAATGTCTTTAAACTGGTAACATTGTCTTTTTTGGAGCTCATAGCAGAGCCTACGGCGGCAAAAAGATGAGAGTATTTTGGCGCGATGATATGTTCGTCGTCAAGTTTTAGCGTCCGGATGAAGGCGGCCCGGAGTTCGGGAAGAAAATGAAGAGGTCCGCCCAAAAAAGCAATGTGCCCCCGTATGGGTTTCCCACAGGCAAGCCCGCTGATAGTCTGGTTCACCACAGCCTGGAAAATGGAGGCAGCCAGGTCTTCTTTGGTGGCGCCGTCGTTAATCAGCGGCTGAATATCCGATTTTGCGAACACGCCGCACCTGGCAGCGATCGTGTAGAGCGCTTTATAATTTTTGGCGTACTCGTTTAAGCCCGTAGCGTCCGTCTGAAGAAGGGATGCCATCTGGTCGATGAAGGAGCCGGTTCCTCCGGCACAGATTCCGTTCATACGTTGTTCAATATTTCCATTTTCAAAATAGATGATCTTAGCGTCTTCACCGCCGAGTTCAATGGCGACGTCAGTCTGAGGGGCGTAATCCTGTAAAGCTGCAGAAACAGCCACCACCTCCTGTATGAAGGGGACGCCCATATGTTTGGCGAGGGCCAGCCCGCCGGAACCAGTGATCATCGGACAGACCTGTACAGGGCCAAGATGATAGATAGCCCGCCCCAGCAGATCAGAAAGAGTCTCCTGAATATTTGCAAAATGTCTTTCATAATCTGAAAACAGGACCTCATTGTTGTCGTTCAGGACAGCGATTTTGACAGTGGTCGATCCGATATCGATTCCCAGAGTGTGTAGTTTCATATGATTCATAAAAGATATCACTCCTTATTTCTAATAAATAAAATAGAATAGAATGAGTTACTTCCTATTAAATGTAGACCATAGTCATCTAAAGCATTTTTCATTATACGACAGAATATCACAAAATACAAATAGAAGTTATTAACAATATATAGAAAAAACAAATGATATGTTAAGAAAATTTGTGGAAACTATAACAGCCGAAACTTATTGTTTGAATTGACAAAGCAAAAGCCAGAGGCTACAATATCAACAGTACCAAAATATAACAACGGGAGTGGAATTATGATGAATTGGATAAATAAAATGGAACGGAAATTCGGGAGGTATGCGATCCGCAATCTCACCCTCTATCTGCTGGCCAGCTATGGAGTCGGGTATGTGATCCGTTTTACTATACCGCAGCTTTTGGGCTATTTTACATTGGAGCCGGGGCTGATACTTAGGGGACAGATATGGCGTCTGGTAAGCTGGGTCATTATTCCACCGGTGGACAATATCATTTTTGCGGTCTTTATGATGCTTCTGTATTATTCACTGGGGAGCAGCCTGGAACAGAATTGGGGGGCCTTCCGGTACAATCTCTATATTTTCTCCGGCATGTTTTTCACGATCATAGGATCGGTAATTGTATATATCATTACAGGAGGGGTTATTGGACTTGGAGGCCTGTTCAGCACATACTATATCAATCTTTCAATTTTTCTCGCCTGTGCGGCGATCATGCCGAATTTGCAGCTTTTTCTCTATGGGATTATTCCGGTGAAAATGAAATGGCTGGCAATTTTGGATGTGGCGATTCTTGCTCTTGAGGCTGTCCAGGGAGGGCTTGTTATCCGCATCTGTATCGGGGCTTCTCTGCTTAATTTTATCATATTTTTCCTTGGCAACCGGAATATGCAGCCATATCGGCCGAAACAGGCAATGAGGAAGAAGAAGTTCCAAAGAGAAGTCAGCCGGCCGGTGAATCACTATGCGGGCGGGGCAAAGCATAGATGCGCGGTGTGCGGGCGGACGGAATTAGACGACCCGAACCTCGAATTTCGGTTCTGTTCAAAATGTAACGGAAATTATGAATACTGTCAGGATCATTTGTTTACACATGAACATGTGAAATAGGACAGATAAAAAGCAGGAGGAATGGCATGAAGAAAACGAAAGTCATCTGTACCATGGGACCGGGCGTCGACGACAGAGAATTGATGCGCAGCTTGATCCGAAATGGTATGGATATTGCAAGGTTTAATTTTTCGCACGGCACTCATGAGGAACAGAAAAAGCGGATGGATATGCTTAAGAAACTGCGCGAGGAAGAAAAAAAACCGGTCGCGGTTCTTTTGGATACCAAAGGACCGGAGATCCGTACAGGGGTGTTAAAGGATAAGAAGAAGGTCACGCTGACTCCCGGGAATACGTTTACACTGACCACCCGGGATATCGAAGGAGACGAGTCGGAGGTATCTATTACTTACGACGGGCTTGTGGCGGATGTAAAGGCAGGAAAGCGGATCCTTGTGGACGACGGGCTGATCGAGCTGGAAGTGCAGGAGAAAACGGATACGGACATCATCTGCCGCATAATAAACGGCGGCGAGCTGGGAGAGCGGAAAGGAATTAACGTACCTAAGGTTCCGGTCCGGCTTCCTGCATTGACCGAAAAAGACAGAGAGGACATCCGGTTCGGCGTAGAAGAAGGGATTGATTTTATTGCCGCCTCTTTTGTGAGAAACGCAGAGTGTATTCTGGAGATTAAAGCGCTGCTTCAGTCTCTCAATGCACCTTATATTCCGATTATCGCAAAAATTGAGAACGAAGAAGGAATCAATAATATTGATGAGATTATCCGTTGTTCGGACGGTGTGATGGTAGCAAGAGGAGATATGGGGGTAGAGATTCCTGCCGAGGAGGTCCCGTATATCCAGAAAATGCTGATAAGAAAGTGTAATGACAATTATAAGCCGGTTATTACTGCAACACAGATGCTGGATTCTATGATCCGGAACCCACGCCCTACAAGAGCGGAGGTAACAGATGTGGCGAACGCCGTATATGACGGGACGGACGCGGTGATGCTGTCCGGGGAGACAGCACAGGGTAAATATCCATTAGAATCGCTTAAGATGATGGTGCAGATCGTAGAGAATGCGGAAGGACACCTCGACTATGCGATGCTGCTTGAAAAGAAAGAGGAGCACCGCAGAAAGGGAATCACAAGCGCACTGGCATATTCCGCCGTTGCGGCGGCGGATACCTTAGGGGCAAAATGTATCGTCGCTCCGACCGTTTCAGGAGCTACAGCAAGGGTGGTTTCCAAATTTAAGCCTCACACCGAGATTATCGGAGTAACGCCGAA
>CAMNWW010000214.1 GCA_946566415.1 uncultured Lachnospiraceae bacterium
GCCACGGTTAAACTGTGTGATAGGAACGGTATTGGTAATAGCACTTATAACGGAATCCATAATCGTCAACTCCTACTGTGACGCTTATGTTTCTTACCAGGTATTGGAAAAGGAAAGTGGAACTGGGTGGGATGATATTATGCAGTCTTTTTGGAATTGCAATAGTCGTACAGATTCAAAAGGTAATCAGAACCTTCTTTCCAAATCTCTGTATCGAAGTCAAATAGAGCTTCATAGGCGCGAGAACTCGTGAAGCGAAGAAGAGCTTCTTCATAAGGAATCTTTTCTCGAAGAGCAAGAGACTCTACAGCCTCACGCATTGCAATTACTGCGCAGCATTCTTTTTGAGACTCGGTAGCTTCGTAGTTTACAGAATTATCATAGTTTGATGTCGCCATAGCGGTCACTCCTTATAAATTCAAGATGGTCAACGGCATCCTGAGTTCTAAAACAAAATTGATCCTTGAGGCGGTTAGGCAAAAGCTTTTCAATAGTCTCTTTGTCTGCCTTTGGAGTTCCAGGATTACCGACACCTTCACCACTAATATAAATCTGAAGGGTACGAGCTGTTTGGTCATCAGCAATCTTTCCGCCGATGATATCGATTACGCTGTATTTTTTCAGAAGCTGTGGAAAAAGGTTTTTCTTTCGGTTGGCTGCCACAAAATGTAGCCACTCGATACTGGCATTTTGAAAAAAGTAAGCAAGGATGTTCGGGTCATAATGAAATTTATAGACCGATATTTGTCCATCCTTTGGATCAAAGTTTTCAGGTACAGCGCCGACGTATTTTGCTTTGCGAACAGAAAGCTGGACATAGTTATATGCCTGTTCATAAGACGAGGTCAAGTAAAAACCACGACCAAAATCGAGACCACCCGTACAACGATTTAAGTCAATGTCGGGGATGCTGACATAACTTCCGTGGTAAAGAAGCATACCATCTTCAAGTCCAATCATACGATAACACCTCGATTCTTCAATAGATCTTCGACATCATTCAAAGCACATTCGTAGCTGTTTAAATGAAGAATATCGTAGCAGTCAGCGATAAATCCAAGAATGTTGTATTTCATAAATAACGCTGTGCAGTCTTTCGCAGACATTTTCCACCGGGCTTGAGCCATCCGAAAAACCCAGCACTGCATATCGGCAATGTCAATGTTATATTCACTCATAGAGCATACCTCCTTTGAGTACAATTTCTCAATTTAAGTATAGCTCTTTTTTCGGCGCATAGCAACGACAGAATTGTAAATGTTTCTGAGCTAAGAGCCGATTCTCTGAAAAACTAACTCGTGAGATACTAACTTCTGAGTATATTATTTATCGCTTTTGCCTGCCTGCCGGGTACTGCTTATCTTTGACCTGTGTTATTGCTTTCGCAGCACTCTTATGTCTTATCTTCAATACCTCCTGTTGGTTTGTTTGCAATCAAAGAAAGCTATGAATTAAGCAGATTTAATCCACCCTCAGATTAAGCGCTCACAATTCTTGAATTTGAACCCCCAAATTGATATAATCAAAACAGAAACTGGAAAAGGAAGCGGAGGTAAGCTGATGGGGGATAACCTGGAAAAGACGCAGATTGAATGGCATCCGGGCTTTTACGGAGCGGCGGAGCTGGAACTGATTTCCAACAGGGAAGAGCTGGAATTTGAACGGGAGTATAATCTGAGCAAGAAGCCGCTCCAGATGGATCTGCTGATTATCAAAAAGCTGGCGGATGTGCAGATAGAGAATGAAATCGGGCGTATCTTCAAAAGATATAATGTGGTAGAGTATAAAAGCCCAGAAGACAGCCTTACGATAGACGATTATTACAAGACGCAGGGCTATGCCTGCCTGTATAAGGGTCTTGGAGAGAGGGTGAACCAGATCCCGGCGGAGGAATTGGCGGTATCGATCTTCCGCGAAGCATATCCCAGGGAACTGTTTGAAGCCCTGAAGAGATCGGGGCGGGAGGTTAAAGAGCGCTTCCCGGGGATCTATTATATTTCCGGAAGCGGCCTGTTTGACACCCAGGTCGTGGTGACGGGGCGTTTGAGCCGGAAAACCCACAGCAGTCTGCGGATCCTGTCAAGGAGAGCGGAGGCGGAGGATGTGCGTGCCTTCCTTGCGGAGGCGGAGAGGCTTACGGAGCCGGGAGACCGTAATAATGCGGATGCGGTGCTGCAGGCCAGCGTATATGCGAATAAGAGATTATATGATGAGATCAGAAAGGAGTCGGGTATGTGCGAAGCGTTGAGGGAGTTAATGAAAGATGAATTTGAGGCGGCAATAGCAGAGGGCCAGGAAAAGGGAATGAAAAAGGGAATGGAAGAAGGAATGGCAAAAGGAATGGAAAAAGGAATGGAAAAAGGAATGGCAAAAGGAATGGAAAAAGGAACGGATAATGCCATACTTTCTTCCGTCAGGAACCTGATGGATAGCATGAAATGGACGGCGGAACAGGCAATGGATGCGATAAAGGTACCGGCAAACGAGAGGGAAAAATATCTTTCAAGGCTTTAAGGAATTTTTCAAATAAAATCGAGCCACATTTTTCCGGGGGCTCTATTTCCTTATTGATACGTAAACCTATGTAGGATAATCTAGATGGAAGTTGTCAGGCTCACTGGAGAACCGGATGAAACAAGCGCTAATATTTAAGCTCGGTGGAAAGAATATTGTATGGGAGGGGTGTGTGATGCGCAGAGACCTTGAAATGGATGAGATATGTGAAATAATCCGGGATTTCCGTAGAGAAAAGCGCCGCTGCGCCCAGTTGCTTTACTTCATGAACCGCCTGGAGGGGCTATATAAAACCGCAACCGGGAAGAGTTTCCGGTATCTTCGGAAACTTGACAGAGTCAGAAACGGCGGAAATATTGTGAAAGAGGCCCTGCTCGATATCCGTGGCGCGATGCAAAAACCGGATATCGAGATAAGCGATGATTTGTGTGCTGACATAGATTTCGGCAGGGACTGGAAGCAGATGTCCCTTGCGGATATGGAGCTCTTTAATTCCTGCCTGAAATATTCGCTTCTGGATGAGTTTCTGTTGATCCATTATGATGATACGGTCATGTGGCGGGACTGGGCGAAATATGGGATAGAGGACGTATGGGGGATCTATGGCGGTTTGCTGCAGGAATGCCGCTCTGCCGTGGTCAATCTGGATACAATGGAATATGCATTGCTGCCATATGCAAAGTTCCGTAACCTGAATGAAGCGCCGGAATATTCGCAGGAAGCGGTCACAGAGCGGATCGCCAGAGCGGGAAATGCTTTTGTGGAGTTCTCAGATAAGCTGGACGGGAGCATGATCCAGATGCGTTATTTGTCGGATGACCGGTTCTGGAAGGGAATACTGGTCGCTTCGTCCGGAAGCCTTTACCCTCAGACCTCCCGGCAACTGGCAGATGCACTCGCTTATTTACAGACTTCTGGGGAACAGATCCGCAGGATGGTGCAGGCGGAGCCGTATCTGACTTTCATATTTGAGTGGATCGACGGGAAAAACGATCCTCATATCGTACATTATGATGAGAAGGATTTCGGACTGTACCTGATCGGGCTGAGAGACTATGAGAATGGAAGCCAATGGCCTTATGACCGTGTTATAAAGACTGCCGAAAAATTCGGAGTCAAACACACGAGAGTATATTCTATGAGGCTGGATGAGGTGATGGAAAGTCTTGATAAGTTTAGCGGCGCAGAAAAAGAGGGATATGTCCTTAATGTGGATGGGTTCCTCGTAAAGATAAAATGCCCGGATTTCGTTGGGTTAATGAAGAATGCGGAAGCCAGCCGCAGCTTCAATACAATCATCCGGTATGTGGTCTCCGGGACGATTGATGATTATATCGCGGCTCTGCCTGACGGGTACCGGCAGGATGCCCTTGAGAAAGTCAGGAAGATCCGGCAGTACGAGCAGGCTGTCCTTTCCCGCGTGGAGGCGGAATTTCAAAAGATACCCGCCGGAGCGGATCGGAAAACAGCGATGATTCAAATAGATGAAATACCTGACGGCACAGGCGTGATTAAGGGCATGGTACGGGCGCGATATCTCGGAAAAGAGGTCGGGATCCTCGTAAAAAAGAAGGGGGAATCCGTACAGTATTTGAGAGAAAGTGATATTGACAGGTATTTGGGACTTGAATGCGCTTTGCCGGAGTGATGGGGAGAAAATAGAATAGCCCACCAAATTACTTTCCTGCCTTGTTCGTAACCACAAAGATCAGAAAATGACTTAGTGGGCTGGTGTCTTACGAATTGTATTCTTCAATTTTACATGTGTGCTTGCCAGTTGATGTGCTGTAATTCACACCGATTAAAAGCAGCTTCCCTTTGTAATCAA
>CAMNWW010000215.1 GCA_946566415.1 uncultured Lachnospiraceae bacterium
TATATACAATCTCCAAAATGTCTTTGGCCTGGATCTGCGGACCGGCGTCCACTTTGAAAAACTGTGTATTTGTTAACTCTTTCATCTTACGACCTCCAATACTTCATTACCTATTCTAATATAACCTTTCGGAAAATTCAACGTATAATTTGTGAGTTCTTTCCTATTTCTACTTCTTTGATCTGATTCAGCCAAGAAAGCGCTTCCTCTTTGCCGCCGGGGACTGCGACTCTAAGATATTCTCTTGTATGTCCCTCTGCCATCCATTTTCCATCTTTCTCTATAATCTCCTCGAACAGGACGTCCGCTTTTTTCCCAATCCATTTTTCCTCATAGGCTCTCTGTTTCTTTTTGCCCAGTTCAAGCATCACACTGCTGCGGCGCGCCTTCTCAGGTTCAGAAACCTGTCCTTCCATCACTGCCGCCCGCGTACCTTGTCGCCGGGAATATTTAAAAATATGTGTTTCATAAAAATCAATCTTATCCACGAATTCCCTGGATATCTCAAACTCTTCCTCTGTCTCACCGGGAAATCCCACAATAATATCTGTTGTAAGCGCCGGCTCTATAAAATATTTCCGGAGAATGCCGCATTTCTCCTCATACTCCCCGGCCGAATATCTACGGTTCATCCGCCGCAGAATGGCGTCGCTGCCGCTTTGAAGAGACAGATGAAAATGGGGGCAGACTTTGGGCATCTTAGCCAGTGAATACGCAAATTCTTCTGTAATAATACGCGGCTCCAGAGAACCGAGCCGAATCCTCTTGATCCTGTCCACCTCGTGGACAGAGCGGATCAATGAAAGCAAGCTTCCTTTTCCTCTCTCTGGAGCGTCCAGTCCATAAGAACTGAGATGGATTCCGGTAAGGACGATCTCCTGATATCCGTTTGCGGCAAGCGCCCTGACTTCACGCATTACATCCTCCAGTTCTCTGCTTCTTGCCCTTCCCCGGGTATAGGGAATAATACAGTACGTACAGAACTGATTACATCCGTCCTGCACCTTGAGGTAAGCCCGGGTATGTTCCGCAGTCCGGGTCAGCTTTAGAGACTCGTACTCTTTGGTATGGTTGATGTCGATCACCTCGAACCGCTTCTGCTTGTCCTTATCCGCAAAATACGCGTCCAAAATCGCTGTCAAATCCTTTTTCTTATTATTTCCGATGATAATGTCAATATTCTCATCCCTTGCTCCGGCATCCGCCTGCGCCTGTACGTAGCACCCCGCCGCTACGATGACAGCGTCCGGATTCTTTTTTCGCGCCCTGCTCAGCATCTGCCGTGATTTCCGGTCCGCGGTATTTGTCACAGAACAAGTATTGATGATATAAATGTCCGCTTCCTCATCAAACGAAACGATCTGGTATCCATTCTCTTCAAGAAGTTCCTGCATCGCTTCTGTCTCATATGCGTTCACCTTGCATCCCAGATTGTGCAGCGCCGCCTTTTTCATATATATTCCTCCTTATTATCCATGCTTTTTGGGCGTTATGGTTTTTCAACCTCACGATTTTTCACAAAAAAACAGTCGTTTCTTCGTCGTTTTGTTTCTTGACTTTTTCCATTTCACCCCGTAAGATATCTATAGACTATGAAACAAGAGCTAAGACAAGGAGGTCGATTCTAATGAAAACAGTGCAAATTTCTTTAAACTCCATTGATAAAGTAAAATCCTTTGTCAACGAAATCACAAAATTTGATTATGATTTCGATCTGGTATCCGGCAGATACGTGATTGACGCAAAATCTATCATGGGTATTTTCAGCCTGGATCTGTCTAAATCAATCAATCTAAATATTCACGCTGACAACGAAGACGCAGAAAAGATTATCGAAGTCTTAAAACCTTATCTGGTATAAGGCAGAACGATTATTTAAGCGGGAACATACAAGGGGATGTATGTTCCCGCTTCTACTTTTCTCTTTTAACTTTTTATCCTTTTTAGGATATCTCGACCACCTCTGCCGTAACCACTGCACGCCGAAACAATTCTTCTATCGTTCCCCTCAATTTCTCCTCTGATTTTCTGATCGCTTCCACCTGCGGCCGCGTAACCGGATGTTTCGCAACGAAAATAGTACAGCAGTCTTCATATGGAAGGATCGACGTCTCATAAGTTCCGATTTTTTCAGCCTCCGACACAATCTCCTGCTTATCAAAACCGATTAACGGACGGTAAACCGGAAGCGTACAGACCTCATTGGTTGCCAAAAGGCTCTGCATGGTCTGGCTCGCCACCTGTCCGATACTCTCTCCGGTAATCAGCCCCAGACATTCATCCGCTTTGGCAAAATGCTCCGCAATGCGCATCATATAACGGCGCATAATGATCGTCAGCTCATCATGAGGGCATTTTTCGTAGATTTCAAGCTGTACGTCTGTAAAATTGACAATGTACAGACGGATTGGACCCGCGTACTTAGAAACCTCTTTTGCCAGATCCACCACTTTTTGCTTTGCCCTCTCGCTGGTATAAGGCGGCGCATGAAAATACGTGGCTTCAAGCCCTACGCCGCGCTTGGCGATTCGGTATCCTGCAACCGGGCTGTCGATTCCGCCGGACAAAAGAAGCATCGCCTTCCCATTCGTCCCGATCGGCATTCCCCCAGGCCCCGGGATAACCTTTGAATAAATGTAAATATCTTCACGCACCTCTACATGGAGCAGGACGTCCGGTTCATGGACATCTACCCGTATTTCCGGAAACGCATACAGGATGGCTTCGCCGAGATCACGGTTCATCTCCATAGACCGCACCGGATACGTCTTTCTTGCCCTTCGTGACTCCACCTTAAATGTGATATTTTTGTCAGGGTACATTTCATCCATATAGGCGACGACATCCTTTTTCAATTCCTCGAACCCCTGATCGCTTACCCGTACCACAGGGCAGATTCCCACAATACCGAACACAGTCTGCAAGGCCTTTGCCACTTCGTCGCAGTCGTATCCTCCTTCACAGTCCACATAGACCCTTGATTGTGATTTATAAACGTGGAAATCGCCTTCGATCTTACGCAAAACAAACCTTATCTGCCGCACCAAAGCGTCTTCAAACTGATAACGGTTTTTCCCCTTTATTCCGATTTCCCCGTATTTTATCAAATAAGTTTGAAAATTCATTATTACCTCCAAGCGCCTACCGGCGTGTATATTTCCTCAGCGTCGGTACACAATCATACAATGTTTTTAGAGTATAGTCAATCTCTTTTTCCGTAGTAAATTCCGACATACTGAACCGAAGCGTTGCATCCAGGTATTCTTTTTTCGCCCCAATCCCTTTCAGCACGCCGCTTACAGCGGCCGGATGATTCGATGAACACGCTGATCCTGAAGATACATAAATCCCTTTTTCCTCCAAAGCATGCAAAAGGACCTCGCTTCGGATACCTGCGATTCCCACACTCACAATATGCGGGGCGCTGCTCTCGTCACACAGCCCATGGACTGTCGTATGTTCCATCTTTGCAATTCCCGTAATAAACTTCTTCTTCAGGACGCGCATACGAAAAACCTTTTCGTCCAGTCCTGTGTAAATCTCCTGCGCCGCCCGGGAAAGTCCGGCAATTCCCGGGACGTTTTCCGTACCCGAACGAATATTTTTCTGCTGTTCCCCGCCGAACACGATAGGCTTTATCTTTACACGGCTGTCAATATATAAAAAGCCGATCCCTTTTGGTCCGTGTATCTTGTGTCCGCTCACCGAAAGCATGTCAATTCCGGCTCTCTTCGGATAAATTCTATATTTCCCGAATCCCTGTACTGCATCTACATGAAACAAAATATTCCTATTATACGCCTTCACAATGCTTGCCGCCTCGGCGATAGGCTGGACTGACCCCACTTCGTTATTGACGTACATAATTGAAACCAGGATAGTATCTTTTGATAACGCCTCTTTAAGGGCCCTCAAACGCACTCTTCCAAATTCATCTACCGGGAGGTATGTGACCCGGTATCCTTCCTCTTCCTCCAGATATTTCATAGTGTTAAGAATAGCCGGATGTTCAATAGAAGTAGTGATAAGGTGTTTTCCCGCACGCATATTCGCCCTTGCTCCGCCAATAAGGGCCAGATTATCGCTTTCTGTCCCGCCGGACGTAAAGAAAATCTCTTTCGGCTGCACTTTCATCAGTCTTGCCAGAGTCTCTTTCGCGCCACGTACATAGCTCTCGGCCTCGATTCCTTTTTTATGCAGAGAGGAAGGGTTGCCGTACTCTTCACAAGATCGGAAGAGCGTCGTGGAGGGAAAG
>CAMNWW010000216.1 GCA_946566415.1 uncultured Lachnospiraceae bacterium
TCCCTACGCCGAACGAAACCGCATGTTCGTATTGTCTGTGGAGCTCTTCGGAAAGCCGGTGAGAGCCGTTTATCATATCGACGGCGGCCCTTGCAGCCTTCATCACATAGTCGTCCTGCGCAAGCGGAGCGCCCCAGAAAGCCATGGCGGCGTCGCCGATGAATTTATCCAGAGTCCCGCCGTTATCGAGGATGCATTTGGAGATCAGTGCAAGATACTGGTTCAGGATATCTACGACCTCAGCCGGTCTTAGTTGTTCGGACATGGAGGTAAAGCCCCTTACGTCTACAAATAATACGGCGATACGCACCTGCCTGCCTCCAAGATTCAGGGCGTCGGAGTCGTCCTGCAAAAGCTCATTTACGATTTCCGGCGCAACATAGCGTTTGAATGTATTCGTTACTTTGCGCCGCGCCGACGCTGCCTGGATATAGTTAAAGGCAATGCAGGCGATGTAGAGGACGGTGACGCAGGCAGGGAGCCAAAGGACATGGAGGACCAGGCCCTGGCTGTACAGGAAGCGGCACAGCGCCAGATATCCGCCGCACAGGAAGATCCACAGGGCAGTGGAGGTCCCAACTTTCCGTTTCCAAAAACCGGCAAAAGCGGCGGCGAGTACAAGGAACAAAATCAAAAGCTGCATATTTTCGGAGGCTTCTGTTTTATAGTCTCCCCACAAAAGCGTCTGGATGGCATTTGCCTGGAATTCGATGCCGTACATGGGGCGGGAGTGGTCGATGGAGGTAAAATAACTGTCCTGCAGTCCGGTGGCATAAGGTCCGATAAGGACGATTTTATTCTGAAAAGTATCCGCGCCGACCTTTCCCGAGAGGACATCTGCGGCGGAAATGCATTCAAAATCTCCCGGTGCGCAGCAGAAGGGAAGGTACCAGAATCCTCGGCTGTTGACGGGCGGAAGAGTCAGGGGATTGATCCCTTTTTCGGAACTATATTTTTCGGCGGTCATAAGCGCCAGGGAAGGGATCTCGCGGCCGTCGTCAAGGCGCAGTTTCAGCATATGATGGCGGAGGATTCCGTCTGCGTCGAGCATGGCGTTGATATGGCCTTGCTCAGTCGATTCTTCAAGCGCACGATAAGGAGTCTCGAAAGCCAGGATAGAATTGTTGTCAAGATGGTATTCGCCGTCAGAGTCTTTTAAAAGCCCGGTTCCGTATTTTGCAGAACAGGCAGTTACTACATTATCATATTTTGCGGCAGACTCCGCCAGAAGGGCGTCGTCCTCGGCGCTGCTTTCGCCGGTATAGAGGATGTCGACTCCGATAACAGCCGGATGGCAGTCGTCGGAGTCGTTCAGCTTATTAAGGACGCCTGCGATGATATTCCGGCGCCACTGGCTGTAAGGACCAAACTTCTCCAAAGATTTTTCGTCAATGCCGACCAGGATAATGTCGCCGTCGCTGGCGCTCCGGGACTGATACCACAGGTCGGATACAGCAAGATCAGCGTTTTGTAAAAGTCCCGTGCCTGCGGCAATCGTCATCACTCCGGCAAGGAGCAGGAAGACCGCAAATGTTTTCAATTTCTTTTTCATGATAGATTCCCTTCTGCGTCATCCTTTTCCCAACAACGGCTCTCCAGAAACAGATGGGTCAGCTTTGGATCCAGCTTGCCTTCTTTTTCTGCCATGATAGTCAGGATCCGGCTGGCTTCTTCCGGTGTTTTGGCCTTTTTGTAAGGACGGTCGTCCGCGGTAAGAGCGTCGAAAATGTCCAAAATAGTGATAATACGGACCTCGTCGGGAATCTGCTCTGCCGTAAGGCGGCGGGGATAGCCACTACCGTCCAGGTATTCATGGTGCGCGCCCGCCCATGCGGGAACATGGGAAAATTCACCGGAAAACTGAATCTGAGACAGCAGTTTCTGGGTGATCAATACATGCTCCTCCATAGTAAGACGTTCTGCGTCGGACAAGGTTCCCTTGCGTATGGAAAGCATCGCTGCTTCTTCCGGTTCCAGCCAGGGACGGCGGTTTCCCTTTTCATCAGTGTAAGACCGGCTTTGCAAAGTCTTAAGGCGGGACAAAAGATCATCTGTGACAAATTCGGCGGTATTAACGGTGTCTATCAGTTCCAAGGCTTTGAGTGTCTGTTGTTCGACCTCTTTTTGTTCTTGTTCTGTGATCTGCCCGGTAAGATGCGCGATTCGGGCAGAAAGGCGGATTACCTCCATACGATGCAGGAGTGATGCGTATTGATCTGGACGAAGCCGTGCGGCTTTATCCATAACCTCCAGCGGCGTGATCAGTTTACCGATGTCATGGAGCCAGATGCTCATCAGAATTTCTGCTTTTTGCTCAGGGGAAAAGGGAATCTCCTTTCCTTCGGCTGCGGCAAGACTGTTCAAATAATCCAGGAAACGGCCGCCGTATTCTACCATATGGCGGGTGTGGCTGGCATTATAGGGCGTCCGCTCGTCAATGGCTGTTGACATGACCCGGACAAACGAATTGAAAAGTTCCCGTATTTCTTTAATATAGGAAGCGTTTTGAATTGTGATTGCCGCCTGGGATGCAACGGATTCTACGGCCAGGACCAGATCCGGATCAAAGGGACAGACGGCTCCCGTTTTATCCAAGGCGTTGATGAGCTGCAGGACTCCGATTTTTAGACCCTCACGATTATGCATGGGTACGACAAGCATAGACTGGGTGTTGTAACCGGTTGCGGCATCGTAACGTGCCGGACCTGAGAAGTCATAGTCGCGGCATTCTTTTACATTTTCAATATTTACCGTGCGTCCTTCGAGCAGAGCCATAGCGCACACGTTGCCGCGTTCCAGCGGAACAGGCGGAAGAGGTTCGCGTCCATCCCCGCCGAAAAGGGTAGTTAACGTATTGTTGCGCATAATTTTAAAATGCAGCTTGCCTTTATCCAGTAAATAGAGTGTTCCCGCGTCACAGTGCGTCAGCGCCATGGCGCAATCCAAAATACGTTCCATTAACTGTGTCAGATTCCTTTCGGATGAAAGTTGTACGCCGATCTTTAGAATTCGGTTTAGATCTTCCTCTCTCATAATGTGATTTCCATTCCCTCTCTTGCAAATTCAATGAAATTACATGACTGTTTGGCTCGGTATTCCTGTTTTTTAAGAAAATTGTCTTTATAATGCAGATCATAATGAGTCGCTAAAAGCTGTTTTACATTGGCGGTTCTGCCGACCCTGACGCCCTCCTCCCAAGTAGAGTGTCCCCACCCTCTATGCTGTCCGATATCCTCCGGTGCGAAATTAGAATCCCAGATTAGAAGGCGGCAGTCTCTGGAAAAGTCCGACAGTTGATTTTCCATCTCTTTTGTCAGCTCACAATCCAGGGCATAGACGATACTCTTATCCGTTTCGCCAAAGCTTGCCAGACGGTAGTACAGGCATGGATCCGGATGGCTGCCAAGAAGTGTCCTGACATGCAGGCGGCTTCCGATAGAAAAGCTTTCACCTGCGCACAGTTCATGGATGTGAAGACTTGCTTTACAGTCCTTAAGGCTTAAGGGCCAGTAAGGCGGGTGGAAGACAGCGCCTATCTGCGTCTGGAAAGCAGAGTTTTCCGGCTTTTGTCCATAAAGGTGGACTTCTGCTTCTGGATCGTAAAGTAAAGAAAAAGCGGGAAGTCCCATGATATGATCCAGGTGAAGATGAGTAAGCAGGATATGTACCCTCTTAAGTTTTTGGTTTTGTAAAAATTCAGAAAGAGACAAAAGACCGCTCCCGGCGTCAAATACTACGACCTCTTCTTTGCAGTCCACAGAGATACAGGAGGTATTTCCTCCATAATTCATATAGTCGCGGTCCATTCTCGGCATGGCGCCTCTTACACCCCGGACAGACACCTTCCACATATTTTCCATGGCAGATCTCCTGTAAAAAATTATCTGTTTCTATGTTATCATAGTCGCCAGGCAGTGTCAAAAGAGTCGTTACAAAATGACTTCAACCAAATGATTTTAATATTTGGTTAAGAAATTTTCCGTTTCTTTTAGAAACTCATCATACTTTGGACACATTTTCTGGATATACTATCAATAGATGGTTGGTAAAACAATCATCTCCCCCCTCATAAAGTAGAAGCAGCCGGGGCGAACCGGTTGCGACACTTTACTCTCATTCCTTTAGATAACTATAGAAACAACGAAACCCGTTAGCCGTGAGGTTAGCGGGTTTTCGCTGTTTTTGTACATACAAGATCAGTGGTTGAATAACCTTGCGGAAAAGGAATCGCTTATTGTGAAACGAAAGGGG
>CAMNWW010000217.1 GCA_946566415.1 uncultured Lachnospiraceae bacterium
ATCTACCGAGCAGGTACTTGAAATCGCCCTCGCCGCCAAAGCATCCGGAGCCAACCTGCTGCGGGGCGGCGCATTTAAACCCAGAACCAGCCCTTACTCTTTCCAGGGGCTGGGCTTAGAAGGGCTTGACATCTTATGCGAAGTAAAAAAAGAAACCGGACTGCCTATCGTGACAGAGCTGATGTCTCCGGAGCATTTAGAGCTTTTTAATGAGAAAGTAGATTTAATCCAGATTGGCGCGCGCAATATGCAGAATTTTGACCTGTTAAAGCAACTCGGACAGCTTGACCGCCCGATTCTCTTAAAGCGGGGGCTTAACGCCACCTACGAGGAGTGGATCATGTCCGCAGAATACATTATGGCGTCCGGCAATGAGAATGTCATCCTCTGCGAGCGCGGCATCCGCACCTTCGAGAACTACACAAGAAATACGCTGGACCTCCAGAGCATCCCCGTGCTCCGGAAACTAACTCATCTTCCGGTCATCGTAGACCCAAGCCACGCGGGCGGGAAATGGTGGCTGGTGGACGCCATGTCAAGAGCCGCCGTCGCCGCAGGAGCGGACGGGCTGATGGTAGAAGTCCACAACAACCCGGAATGTGCGCTGTGCGACGGCGCCCAGTCGCTGAAACCAGAAAAATATGACGAGCTTTTCCGGGATGTGGAGCAGATTGCAAAAGTTCTGGGAAAGACCGTTTCGTAAAATGTAATAGTAAGACATATATTTCTGATAACAGGAGATACCGATGAAACTGACAGTTGATTTAGGAAAGAACAGCTATCCCATTTATATTGAAAATAATTTGTTAGAGAGGGCAGGGGAACGTATTCCGCAGGCATTTTCCGGAAAACGCATCATGATCATCTCCGACGATAATGTATACCCCCTGTACGGAGATACACTGGAGAGGGCTTTAAGCGGCGCTTATGAGTGCCATCACCTTGTACTTCCCCACGGCGAGGCGACGAAGAGCTTTCAGAGCCTTCCGGGCATCTACACCGCTATGCTCGAAGCAAAGATATCCCGCAGCGATGCGGTAATCGCGCTGGGCGGCGGCGTAATCGGGGATCTGGCAGGATTTGCCGCCGCAAGTTTCCTGCGGGGCGTAAAGTTCATCCAGATACCTACATCCCTTCTGGCGCAGGTGGATTCTTCGGTAGGCGGCAAAGTAGCCGTTGACCTCCCGGAGGGAAAGAATCTTGTGGGCGCATTTTATCAGCCGTCTCTGGTCCTTATCGACCCGTCGGCGCTTGATACCTTGCCGACGCGGTTTATCAACGACGGTATGGGGGAAGTCATCAAGTACGGCTGCATCAAGGATGAAAGCCTGTTTCAGACCTTAGAGTCTTACGGTTCATTTGCCGCGTTAAAGGAGCATTTGCCCGAGATTATTGGGCGCTGCGTGGATATCAAGAGAATCGTCGTGGAGCATGACCAGTTCGACACCGGGGAGCGGATGCTCCTCAACTTCGGGCATACGCTGGCTCACACGATTGAGCAGTATTACCAGTATGGGCGGGAAAGCCACGGGGAGGCAGTCTCTATCGGCATGTACCAGCTCACGCTCCTGACGGAACAGGAAGGGCTTACCGAAAAAGGAACGGCAACGCGTATTTTAAACATACTTAACGCCTACGGACTCCCTTCTGCGTGCGGTCTTCCTGTGGACGCTCTCACCGGAGCCGTAAAGCTTGACAAGAAGAATCTCGAAAACCGTCTGAATATCGTGCTTTTGCACGGCATCGGAGACAGCTATGTGCATCCCGCATCTATTGACTTTTTTGAGAAAGATCATGACCGGAGGATATAACATATGAAACTTGAAGGAAAAATCACAATCGTTACCGGAGCCGGAAAGGGAATCGGGCGTGACACCGCATTAACATTAGCCGCAGAAGGCGCGACCGTTGTCGCTGTCGCAAGGACTAAAGCCAACCTTGACGAGACGGTTGCCAGGATAGAAGAAAATGGCGGAAAGGCTGTCGCCCTCTCCCGGGACCTTACGGACAGCGCGCAGGTGCAGTCAATGGTCGACGCAGTGCTCGCGCAGTTCGGGCGCATCGACATCCTCGTGAACAATGCCGGCGGCTACCCTTCCGAAATCTATGACAGCGTGGGGAAACAGGCAATCAAAATCTGGGAGTGGACGGAGGAACAGTGGGACCAGATCATCAAGACGAACCTGAAAATCCCGTTTCTGTGCATTAACAAAGTCGTTCCCGTGATGATAAAGCAAAAAAGCGGCGATATCGTAAGCGTCTCCTCCCGCATGGGGCGGATCGCCTCCCAGATGGGCGGCTACGCCGTGGCAAAAGCGGGAATCGTAACCATGACCAAAACGACCGCCATCCAGACGAAGGAATTCGGCATAAAAGTCAACGCCGTAGCGCCAGGCATCGTCGATACCCCAGGGCAGCGGGTGTATAACCATAACGTGGGGCAGGACGATGCGGTTATGGGAAGTTCGGACGCAGTGGCGAAAGGAATCTTGTATCTGCTGGCGGATTCACCTAAGGAGATGACGGGGCAGGTGCTTGATATGTTTACGACTGTCTGATAATATGCTTGAAGATGGTAACCAAAACTGAATAACTAATGGTAAGACGCTGCTGTATTATCTGATTTGAGATAATTCTTGTACCTGATACCATAAATGACAAATGAAGATGACCCATTTGAAGACGATTTTGGAGAAGGAGGTTTTTATATTTTCTAAATCCTTGACCGTCTGTTTTGTATACCTTAAACACATATCCACCTAAATGAAAACTTTTGTGTATCCGCCGCCAGCTACTCAAAAGTTATCGATATACTCTAACTTCCAGTCCTCCATCTCTTCCTTTGGCGGGCGCTCATATAAGCCTCTCCGACTGAAGCCCCATCCTGTTTTCTCCTTCAGCTCCAACAGATACTCCGCCTGTTTTAATCCTGCTATCATAGAATCAATAACCGGAACTTTAAACTCCTTCTGAAGTTCCCGGTAAAATCCAAACTGCATACTGCAGCCAAGGACGATAACTTCCGCACGGTCTTCTTCGATTGCTCTTCGGATTTCTTCCTTCATCTTTTTAAGCGTCAGCTCTTCATCTCTGTGAAAGTCCAGAACTCCTAACCCAAGGCTGCGAAACGATGCCAGCTTTTCTCCCAACCCATATTTGTACACATTCTCCCGCATCTGCGGAATCCACTTATCCCGGCCCACGATAATGGAAAACTTGCTGCCCAGCACTGAGGCCAGATACATGCTGGATTCCCCCGGTGCCGTTACGATGATGTTCTTACTGATCTCACGCGCCGGATAAAGAAAAGGATCGTCAAAACAACTGGTCACTACCGCATCAAACCCGTCCCTCTCCGCTTTCGGGATTTCCTTTAAAATTCCGGCGCCCGCCACCGCCTGATAGTACTGATACTCCAGATGCTTCGGGCCAGCGGCAAGGCTTCTGACCTCTATCTGCGTGTCTGCGTTTTTATACTCCTCCAGATATTCCTTTATCGCCTCATTCATCGTATCATAAGCAACTACCTTCAGAAACAAGATTCTTTTCCTAGTCATATGTCCTCCTCCTATCGATTTCTCATTATTTTTCCTTATATATGTAAAATGAAATAACCAGAAAAATGTATATTATATCGATATATTTTCTGATTAATTTAACTTATTATTGATTATACCAGCATTTATCTCTATAATAAAATTATAAATACTAATTTATCTATTACGCAAATTAATAGACAAGGAGGCAATACTATGCTGGATTTCCGTTTACTAACATTCCTGACACTGTGCCACACAAATAGTTTTACCAAAACCGCCGAAAAATTGCATATTACACAGCCCGCCGTTTCCCACCACATTAAATATCTGGAGTCCTATTACCAGACAAAGCTCTATACATACCAGAACCGAAAATTCCATCTGACACCTGCCGGAAAGACTTTATATCAGTATACCAATTCGGTTTATTCAGACTCGGAACGCATAAAAGAGCAGCTGGCATCCTCGTCCGACTCCATAAAAGTCCTGCGTCTGGGCGCGGAGCAGTCAGCCGGCGAATCGTTCCTTCCATATCTGATTATTGATTTCATGAAAAATAATCCGGATTACAAGATAAGAATCGTAACGGACAACTATGACGAGCTGTCCCGAATGTTAAACGGAGGGGATTTAGACTTCTTTCTGATGGACGGAATCGTGTCCAAAACAGAACATGATTATTACGAACTGTGCAGC
>CAMNWW010000218.1 GCA_946566415.1 uncultured Lachnospiraceae bacterium
AGAAAAGGCGGTAAGAGTCCGTGTCTTTCATTTTCTTCCATGAAACGTCGATACTCTTATATTTTCCGACCGCGCTTACATTATCCGGGGCGTCCGGCACCTTATTTGCACGCGGAACCGCCGTCACAACGTCGCTATAACCACTTCTCCATGCTCCGTTTACAGACTGCACCCGCACCTGATACTCCGTTTTATTGACAAGCTCCTTCTCCTGGAAGGTCGACACAGACAGAACCGGAGCCTTCGCCATACGTGTCTCTTCTTTTCCGTCACTGGAGATCAGTACTTCATAGCCTGTCACATTCGTACATGGATCCCATGTTAAAACAAACTCCCGGCTGCCTTCCTCCACTGTCAATTTCTGCGGAATATCCATCTGGGGTTCCGGAATCCTGTCCTCCATACCGTTCAAAAACTGCACCTTGGAAATCTCTGCAAGGTTATTATTTTTCTGCATTCCTACGATCGTTAAGGTCACCTTCTTGACCGCGATCTGGGAGCCGAGATGGATCTGGATATTCCCGTTCGCATCCATAGAAACATTAACGTCGCGGTTCGTTAAGAGATACTGTACGTCCTTTTCCACTGGTACGCTCACGGTTCCCTCCGTACCGTCCGCGTCGGTATAATCAATATCTACCGTCGCCTTGGCGATCGGATTTGCTTTACTTGTCTCAATTAGAATTCCATCCGCCTGTGTGTCTGCATCCTCCGCCAGATCGAATTCCAATATAACCGGACGCGTCTCCGAAATCTCACCGCCTTTCGCTTTCACGGTAACGCTCCCTTCTCCAGTCAGAAGGTCGGCAAGGTTGCCTTCCACTTCCGTATCAGCTCCTGCTTTAGGCGTAATCGCGTCCGTGGAGACAGCATTCTCCACAAACGCCTGCGTATCGCCGTTTTCTTGATAGCTCTTTGCAAAATATTCCAGGTCGGCAAGGTCCGTGGTTCCGTCGCCGTTTAAATCGGTTTCCACAGAAGCATTCCCTGCGTCTATGGCGTCTATCAGTTTGTCGAGGTCTTGATCGTCAATGCCGCCGTCTTCGTCTACATCGCCGATCAGAAGCGCTCCCGGATGGAAGACGCCCCTCTCGTATGTATAGCCCGCTACGAATCCGGTCAAAAGACTCACAGAATACGCCCGGTTCCTTACTTCAATCTCCTGCGTATAGTCCGCAAAGCCCGGAGCAGTCACATTAAGCGTATACGTTCCTTCCTGAAGCTTTTCAAAGGAAACCGTTCTCTTTGCCCCCGGTTCGTCTTTATCCGAAGGCAGTGTAATTGTCTTAGACTCCTGTCCCGTAAGCTCCACGGTAAGAGTAAGCCCTTTCTCCAAAATAACCGCGGATCCGACAGAAACATGAACCTGCCCGATGCCTGCCAGTATTCTTTGCTCCGCAGGTTCACTCTGATCTGTTCCTTCATCCTCGGCCTCCGGCTGATTTTCCTCCCCGGCAGCCGGCTCCTCTTTCACCTGACTGTCCGGATCTGTTTCCGGCATGTCTTCCTGTGCTCCCTGCCCGTCTGCTGCTTCCGGCTGATTCTCGTTTGCCACAACCGAAATATCCGGTTCCGATGCGACAGCCTGTAAAGCCGGAGCGAGAATCAATACTGCGGCAAGCAGGAATGAAACCATTCTCTTCATATGCTCTCCCTTCTTTACTTCCCTTATTATTTTACTTGGCAAAATTTTGAAAAAACAATTTTTGTGCCTTATTTTAAGAATAACACATATGGCAGGATCTCTTCAACTACATTTTCAGGAAAAATCAGCTCACTGCAAACTGGCTCTCGTATAATTCTTTGTAAAATCCTCCTCTCATGAGAAGAGTCTCATGGTTCCCCTGCTCAATGATCTTCCCATCTTTCATCACCAATATCATATCCGCCTCCTTAATCGTAGACAAACGGTGCGCCACAATAAAACTGGTCCTTCCTTCCATCAGACGAGAAAAGGCTTCCTGAATTTTCACTTCCGTCCGGGTATCAATCGAAGAAGTCGCTTCGTCCAGAATCAACATCGGCGGCCGAAGAAGCATGACCCTGGCAATACAAAGGAGCTGTTTCTGCCCCTGGGACAGGTTTCCTCCATCTTCTGTGATCCAAGTATCGTAGCCCTTCGGAAGCCTCTTGATAAAGCTGTGCGCATGGGACGCTTTCGCCGCTTCGATCATCTCCTCATCAGATGCGTCCGGCTTTCCCATTACAATATTCTCCCGGATCGTTCCTGTTTTCAGCCATGTCTCCTGAAGCACCATTCCATACCCTGCCCGAAGGCTTCGCCTTGTCACCTCCCGTATATCGTTTCCATCTACCAGAATTTTTCCGCCGCAGACATCATAAAAGCGCATCAAAAGATTGATGAGTGTTGTCTTTCCGCATCCGGTAGGCCCTACGACCGCGACCCTCTGTCCCGGCTTCACTTCCAAATTCAGATCTTCGATTAACTTCTGACCCGGAACATAAGAAAACGATACCTTATCCAAATCTACATTCCCTCGGATATCCGTAAGAGAAAGCGCATTTAGCATCTCCGGTGTCTGCGGCTCCTCTTCGATCAAGTCAAAGATTCGCTGCGCGCAGGCAATCGCATTTTGCAGCTCCGTGACAACGCCCGAAATCTCATTAAAAGGCTTCGTATATTGGTTTGCGTAGCTTAGGAAACAAGAAAGCTGCCCCACAGTAAGCGTCCCTCGCACAACTGCCAGAGCGCCGAAAATTCCCACTCCTGTGTATACCAGACTATTGACAAAACGGGTGGCCGGATTCGTGATCGAGGAGAAAAAGATCGCTTTTAAAGAACAATCCCTAAGTCTTTCATTGATCTCGTCGAACCTCTCCAGCACCTCCTCCTGCCGGTCAAACGCCTGCACTACTTTCTGGTTCCCGATCATCTCGTCGATCAGCCCCGTCTGCTCCCCTCTTGTCTCAGACTGCAGCCGGAACATAGTAAACGTCCGCTTTGCGATAAATCCAGCGACAAGAAAAGAAACCGGCGTGATGAGTACCACCACAAACGTAATGCTCACATTTACAGATAGCATGAACCCGAACGTCCCCACGATCGTCGCTATCCCGGTAAAAAGCTGGGTGAATCCCATCAAAAGCCCGTCTGCAAACTGATCCACGTCCGACACGACACGGCTCACGATCTCACCGTAAGGATGCCCGTCAATATATTTCAGCGGCAGAATCTCAATCTTGCGGAACGCTTCATTTCGTATATCCTGTACCACCTGATACGTCATCTTATTATTACAGATATTCATAATCCATTGGGCCAGCGCCGTTACTAGCGCGCAGATACCGATCTGAACCATGATCCGGAAAACACCAGGAAAATCCACCAGACCCTTTGCCACGATATAATCGACTGCATTTCCCGTCAGTTTCGGCACATACAAAGTCAGCGCTACCGTCACTGCAGCCAGAATAATGGAAAACACGAGGAAAATCCGGTATTTCCCCAGGCGGCGGAATACTTTCTTTAATGTCTCGCTCTGTTTTCTTCTCCTATTATCTTCCATTTCCAGCCGCCTCCTTACCTTTTGCTTTTTCAGGGAACTGAGAATAATAGATTTCCTGGTACGCCGGACAGCTCTCCAAAAGTTCCTCATGGGTTCCTATACCTGCCATCTCGCCGTCGTCCAGCACCAATATCTGGTCGGCGTACTGGATCGAGGACGCACGCTGTGAAACGATAAATACCGTTGGGTTTCCCTCCATCTCGCGTATCGCTTTTCTGAGTTTTGCATCTGTCGCAAAATCAAGCGCGGAAGCGCTGTCGTCTAATATCAGGATCTCCGGTTTTTTCACCAGGGCACGCGCGATCGTCAGCCTTTGTTTCTGCCCTCCCGACAGATTCCTTCCGCCCTGCTCAATCTGGAACGACGTCCGTCCTTCTTTTGCGTCTACAAATTCCTTTGCCTGTGAAACTGCAAGCGCCTCCTCAAGTTCGCTCTCCCCTACGTCTTCCTTTCCCCATCGCAGATTATCCGCGATACTTCCTTTAAATAGTACTGCTTTTTGCAGAACGACTCCTATATTGCCGCGCAGTTCTCCCGTCCGATAGTCTTTGACATTCTTCCCGGCAATACGGACTTCACCTTCTGTCGCGTCATAAAACCGGGGGATCAGGTTCACAACCGAAGATTTCCCAGAACCGGTGCCTCCGATGATCCCAATCGTCTCCCCCCTTCTTGCCTGAAAAGAGATGTTGCTCA
>CAMNWW010000219.1 GCA_946566415.1 uncultured Lachnospiraceae bacterium
GAAGCAGTGGAGGGAAATGAGGAAGCAGATTTCATTTATGGATTCTAGACAGGAGATTCGGATTATTCGTTGGAGGGAGAAACCTTCGACGTCTTTCTCTGCTGCCAGGAGGAGGATGAGTCGGGAGAGCGGACAGAGGACAGAGCTCTTGCGGAGGAGTTGTACCGTCAGCTGACAAAAGAGGGATTCCGGGTATTCCTTTCCTGGATCACGCTGGAAGGGATAAGTGGCGGTTTTTATGCTTCAAGTTTGTCTGCGACCTTAAACAGCGCGAGGGTGATGGCAGTCCTTGGGACAAAGCCGGATTTTTTTGGGGCAGAACATGTCAGAAATCAGTGGAGTCATTACCTTGACCTGATCAAAAAAGATGGTGAAAAGATTTTGGTTCCCGCTTACAGGGATATGAGCCTGGAAGATATTCCGAAGGAGTTTTCCCATCTGCGGGCGTTAGACATGTCTGGATTCGGATTCATGTTGGACATGATTCGGGAGATACGGAAGACCACTGCGGAAGCGGCAACAGCGGAGGCGATTGTGATAAAACCCGCAGAAAAAACGGAGGTCTTTCAGGAGAATCGGCAGGAAAACCCGGTGGAAACGGAAAGAATAGAAAAATTAATCAAATTGACAAAGAGGCACAGAGAAAACGGATGACTTTGGGAGCAGTCTGTGCGGCGATTTTGATTGTAGTGATCGCCGGTTTTTTATACGTGCGAGATGGGAAAACAGATACCACAGAGGCGGAGGTGCCTTCCCTAGAGAATGCTTATGAGGTGGGCAGCGAGATTCGTTTCGGAACCTATGAGCAGGATGGCGACAGCGCCAACGGGAAAGAGGATATTGAGTGGATCGTACTGGATAAAAAGTACGGCAAGGTGCTCCTTCTCAGCAAATACTGCCTTGATTTCCGTCCTTATGATGAAGATGGAAAAGGGGGGTGGGAGAACTGTTCTCTGCGTGGATGGCTGAATAAGGAGTTTTTTGAGGATCCGTTCAGTGAAGAAGAGCAGGCTCAGATATGCAAGACAACTTCGGGAAAAAGAGATGTGAGGGAGACGGTAGACCAGGTATTTCTTTTGGAGCGTCCAAAAGTACGGGAGTATTTTTTTACAAGTGAGGAAAGCAAAGCCTCTCCCACAGAGTATGCAAGAGAGAGAGGCGGCTGCTGACGGTAATACGGACTGGTGGCTGAGGGAATCGATGGTGAGGTTTGCTTGGGTCACTAGCGACGGTGATATGATCGATGGTGTTAGTCATGACGATGCCGGTGTCCGCCCTGCCGTATGGATTGATCCGGGGACTTCCGTAGAATTTTCAAAGCTGGAGGTGGGAGACCGTTTTCTATATGGAACCTATGAGCAGGATGGCGACAGTGTCAACGGGAAAGAGGATATTGAGTGGATTGTACTGGACAGAGAAGATAACCGGGCGCTTGTCATCAGTGAATACGGGTTGGACAGGCGGTCGTATAATGAAACCGGTGAGGATGTGACCTGGGAGGACTGTGGCCTGCGGGGCTGGTTGAATATGGATTTTTTTAATGAAGCATTTTCTGAAGAAGAGCAGGTTCGGATTCTGGAAACGACGGTAAAAAATCCGGACAACGCCGAGACCGGAACGGTAGGGGGAAACGATACGATAGATAGGATGTTTCTCCTGAGTATCGATGAGGCTCAGCAATATTTTTCTTCAGATGAGGAACGTCGGGTTTTTTCTACAGAATATGCAGAAATTTTTGGAGATGAGGACGTCTTGTGGCAGTGGTGGCTGAGGTCGCCTGGTGACGACCAGACGGACGCGGCAAATGTTAATGATGATGGAACAGTCGATCCTGACGGGATCGCGGTCTATTACTCTAATAATGACGTCCGCCCCGCCATGTGGATTACTTTGGATCCGTAACAACCTGTTAGATAACGACTCCGCCTTTTCAGATTGACTTGATTGACGAGAGGGAATATAATTTTTTTGAAAAAGAATTTCTGCTTAATTAACAAAAACCGGGGTGTATTTTATGTGGATTTGTCCAGTTTGTAAAAAACAGAATCAGATAAATTTAATATGTGTGCGCTGCGGTTTTGATGAGAGCAGTAATTATGAAAGATACTGTACATTGACTTCAGTGGATGTCCAGGCTGTCTCTTCCATGTATCAAAGAAGGAAGCAGTACGGCTGGCATGATGTGTATAAACGGGGACTTGCGTATCTGGAGATCGGCGATTACGAATACGCAGAGAGATACATGAAGCTGGCGGCTGAAAATGGGGATATAGACGCCCAGTTTGCATGCGGTTCCTTTTATTACGGCGGAATAAAGGAGAATCATAAAGAAGCGGTCCGGTGGTTTAGAAAGGCAGTGGCGCAGGGGCATGCGCTGGCGCAGTATTACCTGGGGCGTTGTTATTTCCTAGGAGAAGGCGGTCTTCTTGACTATGCGGAAGGTGTAAAATGGCTGGAAGAATCCAAGCAGGGAGGCTGCAGCGAGGCAGAGCAGTTTCTGGAAAATCATGTCTACAGCTTAGAAGACAGCCCGGGCGTTGGGGGAATGAATGTTTTAGGCTGGTATCAGATGCTAGCTGGAAGGGGAAATGTGGAGGCGCAGCTTTATCTGGGGGATTACTGGGGAAGTCTTGGAGAGCGGAGTAATTATGTGGAGGCCGCAAAATGGTATCAGAAGGCGGCAGATTCCGGTTCGCCGAAAGGAAAATGGAAGATTGGTGCCTGCTATTATCACGGACAGGGGGTAAAGCAGGATCTAGAGAAAGCCGTTGTTTATTACCGGATGGCAGCAGCGGAGGATGACGAAACAGCCCAGGCGCTACTGGGCATGTGCTATGAATTTGGGAGCGGTGTAGAGAGAAATCTGAAAACAGCGGTTATGTGGTACCTGGCGGCGGCTGCCCACGGAAATAAAGAAGCGAAGAAACGGGCGGACAGTCTGCTTCGTTAGACGAGATTGAGGTTTACAAAATCTTATGTAACTGTTAATATTTTATTAAGAATTTTATGAGTCAAGGGACAAATGGACATAAAATACATGCTTGCATGTAATTTTATGTCCATGGATCCCGCTAAAACATGAGCAAGAAGCCATTTTTCGCAGAAAAATGAGCGAATTGCGAATGTTTTTGTCGATTTTGGAAGTGCAAAGCACGGAAAAATCGACGGTGGACTCATTTGTCGGGTAACTCAATTTTATACAAATAAGGAGAATGGGAGTATGTGGATCTGTCCGGTTTGTAAAAAACAGAACAGCGAAGGTCTGCTGTGCGTGGGCTGCGGCTTTGACGAAAGCCTTCATTATAAAAAATATCGTACCCTGTCGAACGTAGATGTAAACCAGGAGGCGGTGGTTCGGTTATATCAGACTGGACAGGCATCCGAGTTGATAAATATGTTTCAGAACCCAGAAAAGCTGGAGAAGTTCATTTGTTTGGCGTATCAGGCGCAAAGCGGCGTTTCAGAGGCCTGGAGGGGACTTGGCGAATTTTACAAAAAAGAATTTTCTGGACAGAATATGAAGAAACGGGGAGATTATTGGCTTCAAAAGGCAGCAAAGAAGAATGATCAGGTACTGGAAAAAGGATTAACGGTAGAGAGCCTTGCCAATACGGAAAAGAAGGTTTCCGAGAGGACGAAAATCAGCGGACGAGTGATTGCGATTGGTGATAACCAAAGAGGGCAATGTGAAATATCACAATGGAACAATATTGTAGAAATCGTAGCTGGAATGAATTGTACAGTTGGTGTGAGGGGAGATGGAAGTGTAGCTGTTGTGGGGGGCGATGAGAGCTGGAGACGTCTGGTATCAGAATGGACAGATATTAAAGCGATATCGGAAGGCGGTTTCCATATTGTCGGGGTGAAAGCAGATGGAAGAGTCGTTGCTGCCGGATCTAATGGAAGCAATCAGTGCGGGGTGTCAAACTGGAGAAATATCATAGATATATCAGCAGGACGGCTTCATACGGTTGGTTTAGAAAGAAGCGGAGGCGTAATTGCTGTTGGAGGGGATAAATTCAATAATCAGTACAGGGTGTTCAACTGGGAAAATATCCTAGCAATATCGGCAGGTGGTTTTCATACGGTTGGTTTAAGAAGAGACGGAAGAGTCGTTGCTGTTGGGGACGGCGGGAATGGGCAAAGTGATGTTTAAGACTGGACGGATATTGTGGCAATATCAGCAGGATGATTTCATACTGTTGGTTTAAGAAGAGAC
>CAMNWW010000220.1 GCA_946566415.1 uncultured Lachnospiraceae bacterium
CCGCCGCTACCGCCTTGATGAGGATACTATCCTCTCCTGCTGCCGCGAAGGGTACGGGCTGGGATTCCGCACCTTTGTCCTCCAGAGCGGCGAAGACGCATCCTTCACCGAGGACCGGCTGGCGAATCTCGTCCGCAAAATCCGTAAAAATTTTCCGGACTGTGCGATTACCCTTTCCGTCGGAGAATGGAAAAAGGAAAGCTATCAGGCGTTTTTCGACGCAGGAGCCAACCGTTACCTTCTGCGCCACGAAACCCGCAATGACGAACACTACGCCATGCTCCACCCCCCGTCACTGCGCGCTGAAAACCGCAGGCAGTGTCTCTGGAATTTAAAAGAAATCGGCTACCAGGTCGGAACCGGATTCATGGTGGGCGCTCCTTACCAGACGCCGGAATTCCTCGCCGAAGACATGCTTTTCCTGAAGGAGCTGAATCCCCAGATGGTGGGCATCGGGCCGTTTATCCCCCACCGGGATACCCCCTTTAAGGAGCAGCCTGCCGGAACGCTTTCGCTAACACTTTTCCTCCTTGGCTGTATCCGCCTGATGCTGCCGAAGGTTCTCCTTCCCGCCACGACGGCTCTGGGAACCATTCACCCGGAGGGGCGGGAGCTTGGAATCCTTGCCGGAGCCAATGTGGTGATGCCGAATCTTTCCCCCAAAAATGTACGGGGAGATTATCTCCTCTACGACAACAAAATCTGCACCGGGGAGGAATCCGCGCAGTGCCGCGAAAGTCTAGAGCGGAAAATAAATGCCATCGGCTACCGGACGGTAACCGCCAGGGGCGATTCCCTGAACCTCTGATTTCCCGGCCTTTGGGGCAGGAAAACGACAGAGTTCATTTTAACAGATAGATATATACATTTTCATTTATTAAGGAGGTACACGATGTACGACGTAAATTCAAAACACGCTGACGATTTTATCAACCATGAGGAAATCCTCAACACCCTCGCCTACGCTGACGAGAACAAAGACAATTTAGCGCTTGTTGAATCCATCATAAAAAAGGCGGAAAACCGTAAGGGATTGACCCACCGGGAGGCGTCTGTCCTGCTGGCCTGCGACAATCCCGAATTAAACGAAAAAATCTTCCGCCTTGCGGAGCAGATTAAAAAAGATTTCTACGGAAACCGCATCGTGCTCTTTGCGCCGTTATACCTTTCCAACTACTGCATCAACGGCTGCACCTACTGCCCGTACCATGCCACAAATAAACACATTCCGCGAAAGCAGCTATCCCAGGAGGACATCCGCCGGGAGGTTATCGCACTGCAGGATATGGGGCATAAGCGGCTGGCTTTGGAGGCGGGGGAAGACCCGGTACATAACACCATGGAATATTATCTTGACAGCATTAAGACCGTCTATGGCATTAAGCATAAAAACGGCGCAATCCGCCGCGTCAACTTTAATATCGCCGCAACCACCGTCGATAATTACCGTCTGCTCAAGGAGGCGGAGATTGGCACATACATCCTGTTCCAGGAGACCTACCACAAGGAGAGCTATCTGACGCTCCATCCCACCGGGCCAAAGCATGATTATAACTATCACACGGAGGCTATGGACCGTGCCATGGAAGGCGGTATCGACGATGTAGGAATCGGCGTTCTCTTCGGTCTTGACAAATACCGCTATGAATTTGCCGGACTTCTCATGCACGCGGAGCACTTAGAGGCGGCTTTCGGCGTCGGCCCGCACACCATCAGCGTTCCCAGGCTCAGAAATGCAGACGATATCGATGCAAGTTCCTTTACAAACGGCATTGACGACGATACCTTTGCAAAAATCGTCGCCTGCATCCGCATTGCCGTTCCTTACACCGGCATGATCATTTCCACAAGAGAGAGCCAGAAGACGAGAGAACGGGTGCTGCACCTTGGCATCTCCCAGATCAGCGGCGGCTCCAAAACAAGCGTAGGAGGCTACTGCGAGCCGGAGCCGGGGGATGAAAAGTCAGAGCAGTTCGATGTCATCGACGGGCGGACTCTGGACGAGGTGGTACACTGGCTGATGGAGATGGATTATATCCCAAGTTTCTGTACCGCATGTTACCGGGAAGGCAGGACAGGCGACCGCTTTATGTCGCTGTGCAAAAAAGGACAGATCCAGAACTGCTGCCATCCAAATGCGCTGATGACTTTGGAGGAATATCTGATGGATTATGCGTCTCCGGCAACAAAAGCGCTGGGGGATAAGCTGATAGACAAAGAAGTCTTAAATGTGCCGAATGAAAAGGCACGGCAGATTGTATTGGAAAACCTGCGGCTGATACGGGAAAATAATCGGCGGGATTTCCGCTTTTAAAATGGGATGTAAAGATCCAGTAGTTTAATGCCGGGAAATGCTTTTTCCAAGAATCACCCTATTACTTTGAAAATGGCATTTTTTGCAACAGAGCATAAGAATACATTTCTTGATATTTCACATGTAGAAGTGAACATATTTGAATTGATTAGTGCTGGGACAAGAGATCTTCACTCTTTTCTTCGCAATGAATTAATTTCAAAGACGTTATATTTGTGTAAAGATGTTGAAACATTCGGATCGGGATTAAGAAAAATATATGCGCTCTGTCAAGAAAGCGGAGTTAAAGTTGGGTATATTGACTCCGAAAAGGATTTTACCATCGAATTTTCAAGAGTGGATCGAAATATTATGCCACAGGATGACACAATAAATGGCACAATAACGAAATTGGAAAGTGAGATACTTGATTTGCTTAGAAAAGATGAACACATAACGATTGCCCAATTAGTAAGTTTGTGTGGCAAATCACAGCGAACAATAACAAGGACTCTATCCTCCCTGAAATCAAAACAATTGATTGAGCGAGTGGGATCGAATAAAAGCGGGATATGGAAAGCAAAGTAGAGTAGGCACGGCTTGATAGAATGTGTAAAATGCTTTCTTGCAAAACCGAAAAGTTATCTTTGAATGCGTTTATATTTGAAAGGGAGTTTTATTATGGGCTTGAATAGTACGCCTGCTGCGGAGCGGGTTCATATTGGGATTTTCGGGAGGCGCAATGCGGGGAAATCCAGTCTGATCAATGCGCTGACGGGGCAGGATTTGGCGATTGTGTCCGAAAAAAAAGGAACGACGACTGACCCTGTGTTAAAAGCTATGGAGCTGCTGCCGCTGGGCCCTGTGGTGATGATTGATACGCCGGGGCTGGATGACGAGGGGGAGCTTGGGAAACTTCGGGTGCAAAAGGCTTACCAGATATTGAATAAGACGGATATCGCCCTGCTGGTTGTGGACGGGTCTGCCGGGATGACGGAGGATGACGCGAAGATTCTGGAAAGGATTAAGGAGAAAAAGATTCCTTATCTGGTTGTGTTTAATAAGTCCGACCTTCTTTCAGACAGTGACGGTTCTTTCATTAAAGATGGGAATGCAGAAAATATCGGAACAGCTTTTATGCCTTCAAAGAAATTCATGGAAAACCACCTGACAGGTCTTGGCATCGACGTTGAAGATTTCCTGTGGGTCAGTGCTTTTGATAAAGCGCAGATTCATGAGCTTAGAGAACGCATTGCGCGTTTGGTTCCCTCAGGCGAGTCTGAGCGGCATATTGTCCGTGACCTGGTCTCGCCTTTGGATTTTGTCGTTCTTGTGGTTCCGATTGACAAAGCGGCTCCCAAGGGACGGCTGATCCTGCCGCAGCAGCAGACTATACGAGATCTTTTGGAGGCTGGCGCGGTCTCTATTGTAGTGCGCGAAACAGAACTTGCGAAAACTCTGAAAAAGCTTGAGAATCCGCCCTCTCTTGTTATCACGGACAGCCAGGCGTTTAAAACGGTGGCAAAGATTGTTCCGGAAAATATTCCCCTGACTTCCTTCTCTATCTTATTTGCAAGGTATAAAGGAAACCTTGATACGCTGGTGAAAGGTGCGAGATTTATTGACAGCCTTATGGACGACGACACTGTCCTCATCTCGGAGGGGTGTACACACCACCGCCAGTGTGACGATATCGGCACAGTCAAGCTGCCGAACTGGCTCAAGAAATATACGGGGAAAGAGCTGAACTTTGAATTTACCAGCGGAACGGAATTTCCGCTGGAATTAGACAAGTACCGCCTCATTATCCACTGCGGCGGTTGCACGCTTAATGAGCGGGAGATGAAATACCGGATGAAATGTGCTGAAGACGCCGGGCTGCCTATGACGAATTACGGAAC
>CAMNWW010000221.1 GCA_946566415.1 uncultured Lachnospiraceae bacterium
ATATCACTATGAACAGCAAATCCATCGGAGCCGACATGGTCTATGCATGGCCTGAAGCCGAAATCGGGATGATGGATTCAAATATGGCGGCAAAGATCATGTATGCGGACGCGGACGCAGCTACGCAGAAGAAAAAAGCGGCGGAGTACCAAAACCTGCAGTCCAGCCCGATTTCTGCGGCGAGAAGAGGATATGTCGACACGATCATCCGGCCGGCAGAGACAAGAAAATATATCATCGGTGCATTTGAGATGTTATTTACTAAGAGGGAAGCGCGTCCGTCAAAAAAGCATGGAACAGTTTAGCGAGGTGAGGCAAAGTGAAGAAAAAAATTAGTTTATTACTTTGGATTCCGGTACTGATGCTTGTCCTTGCTGGCTGCGGCAATGTAAAATCTGTGAAATATAATGAATCGGATATTGAGGCTGCCTGCGAGTATATGCTTTCTGTTGTCGCAAACGGCGGAGTGACAGGAGAACAGATATCAGGAATGTCGGAGTGGAATCAAGGAGCATTGATGGCGCAGATGGAAGCGCAGGTCGGTGTGAAGATGGAATCTTCTGTCCTGATTAATGCTTTGGAGGGCTGGGAAGCGTCAAGGGGCGAATGCGGCGAGTATATTTCCCATGAGGACTATCAGTATAAGTCGGACAGCACCGGCGTGGTCGTGACCACAGAGGCGGATTTCTCTGACCGGGACGCGGAAATAGAATTTGAATTCAATGAAGATCTGGAACTGGAGTCAATGACGGTGTCCGCGCATTACACGGTTTCGGAGATCTTAGAGAAAGCGGGGATGAATACACTGCTGGGAATGGGCACTGTATTTGTGATGTTGATTTTCATGTGTTTTGTGATATCAATGTTAAAGTATGTTCCGGCATGGTTCAATAAACCGGAGAAGAGAGCGTCAAAATCATTGGCGGCAGAATCCGCGGCTTCGGCTGTTCCCGAGCCGGTTCAGGAAGATGAGCTTGACGACGCAGAGCTGATCGCGGTCATTGCGGCGGCAATCGCAGCATATGAGGGCGAAGGGGCAGACGGATTTGTAGTTCGTTCAATTAAGAGAAGAAAGTCAAACAAATGGAATGCATAACCAGTGAATCAGGAGGAAATAGAAGATGAAGAATTATACAATCACAGTGAATGGAAACGTTTATGATGTAACAGTAGAAGAAAACGGTTCAGGCGCGCAGGCAGCAGCTCCGGCGCCGCGTCCGGTATCCGTACCGAAGGCAGTTCCTAAGGCGGCTCCCAAAGCGGCCGGCGCAGGAAACATCAAGGTAGAGGCCGGCGCGGCTGGAAAGGTATTTAAGATTGAAGCCAGCGTCGGACAGAAGATGGCAAAAGGGGATACTGTAGTGATCGTTGAGGCGATGAAGATGGAAATTCCTGTTGTGGCTCCGGAAGACGGAACTGTTGTAAGCATTGATGTGGCAGTAGGAGATGCGATCGAAGCAGGTCAGGTATTGGCTACCTTAAATTAAAAATAGTACCCTTTTGACAAACAGGAGGTCATAACATGGAATATATAACAAATACCCTGGAAAACCTCGTGCATCAGACCGCGTTCTTCAACCTCACCTGGGGGAATTATGTCATGATCGCGGTGGCATGTTTTTTCCTTTACCTTGCGATTAAGCATGGCTTTGAGCCTCTTCTTCTTGTCCCGATCGCCTTTGGTATGCTCCTGGTAAATATTTATCCGGACATTATGCTCCATGCCGAGGAGGCGGCGAACGGAACCGGAGGACTCTTATATTACTTTTTCAAATTAGACGAATGGTCGATTCTGCCGTCCCTGATCTTTATGGGTGTCGGGGCGATGACGGATTTTGGACCGCTGATTGCCAATCCGGCGAGCTTCCTTTTGGGAGCGGCGGCTCAGTTCGGCATCTTTGCCGCGTACCTTTTTGCTATGGCGATGGGATTTTCAGACAAAGCGGCGGCGGCCATCTCTATTATCGGAGGAGCGGACGGACCAACGTCGATCTTCCTCGCAGGTAAGCTGCAGCAGACCGCGCTCATGGGACCGATCGCGGTAGCCGCGTATTCCTATATGTCGCTGGTTCCTATCATCCAGCCGCCGATCATGAAGCTTTTGACAACTAAAAAGGAACGTGCGATCAAGATGGGGCAGCTCCGCCCGGTCACAAAGCTGGAGAAGATACTTTTCCCGATCATTGTCACGATCGTAGTATGTATGATTCTTCCGACGACCGCGCCGCTCGTAGGTATGCTGATGCTCGGCAACCTGTTCAAAGAGTCGGGCGTAGTGCGGCAGTTATCGGATACGGCGTCTAATGCAATGATGTATATCGTCGTTATTTTGCTGGGAACTTCTGTCGGCGCTACGACAAGCGCCGAGGCATTTTTGAATTGGGATACTTTAAAAATTGTTGCCCTTGGCCTTATCGCGTTTGCATTCGGTACGGCGGCAGGCGTTGTTTTCGGAAAGATTATGTGTAAGGCGACCGGCGGTAAGGTGAATCCTCTGATTGGTTCTGCCGGGGTGTCCGCGGTTCCGATGGCGGCGCGCGTTTCACAGAAAGTCGGCGCAGAGGCGGATCCGACCAATTTCCTTTTGATGCACGCGATGGGTCCGAACGTTGCAGGCGTAATCGGTACGGCGGTAGCGGCCGGAACATTTATGGCAATTTTTGGCGTCATGTAGTGAGTGGACGGAATGGATAATAGATATGGAGGAAGAAAGAATGGCAGAGATTGAAAAGAAACCTATTAAAATTATGGAAACAATTCTGCGTGATGCTCATCAGTCCCTGATCGCGACCCGTATGACGACGGAGCAGATGCTTCCGATTGTAGATAAAATGGATAAGGTGGGGTACCATGCGGTGGAATGCTGGGGCGGTGCGACATTCGACGCGTCTCTTCGCTTCCTGAAGGAAGACCCATGGGAAAGGCTCCGCAAATTCCGCGACGGCTTTAAGAACACAAAGCTCCAGATGCTGTTCCGCGGTCAGAATATTCTGGGATACCGTCCGTACGCAGACGATGTTGTGGAGTATTTTGTTCAGAAATCTGTGGCGAATGGAATCGATATTATCCGTATTTTCGACTGTCTGAATGATCTTCGGAACCTTCAGACAGCGGTAAGAGCAGCGAATAAGGAAAAAGGAGAGGCGCAAGTTGCGCTTTCCTATACCTTAGGAGACGCTTATACACTGGAATACTGGGTAGAGATCGCCAAGAGAATCCAGGACATGGGTGCAAATTCTATCTGTATCAAGGATATGGCGGGACTTTTGCTTCCTTACAAGGCGACTGAGCTGGTAGGGGCGCTGAAAGAAGCGGTAGATCTTCCGATCCAGCTGCATACGCACTATACTTCCGGCGTGGCGTCCATGACTTATCTGAAAGCGGTAGAGGCAGGCGTGGATATTATCGATACGGCGATGTCGCCGTTTGCGCTTGGTACGTCCCAGCCGGCCACGGAGGTTATGGTGGAAACGTTCCGCGGAACTCCGTATGACACAGGTTTTGACCAAAACCTGCTTGCTGAGATTGCAGATTATTTCCGTCCGATCCGTGACGAAGCGCTGGACAGCGGACTTCTGAATCCGAAGAATCTGGGCGTCAATATCAAGACGCTTTTGTATCAAGTACCGGGAGGCATGCTTTCCAACTTGACGAGCCAGTTGAAAGAACAGGGAGCGGAAGATAAGTTCTATGACGTGCTGGAGGAAGTTCCGCGGGTTCGTAAAGATTTAGGAGAGCCGCCGCTTGTGACCCCTTCTTCACAGATCGTTGGAACGCAGGCTGTATTTAACGTCATCATGGGAGAGCGCTATAAGATGGCGACTAAGGAGACGAAGGATGTACTCAGCGGAAAATATGGCGCTACTGTGAAACCATTCAATGAAGAGGTGAAGAAGAAGGTCCTCGGTGAGGACGCAGAGGTCATCACCTGCCGTCCGGCGGATTTGATCCCGGATGAGCTGGCGACTTTGGAGAGTGAGATGGCACAGTATAAACAGCAGGATGAGGATGTGCTAAGCTATGCGCTCTTCCCGCAGGTGGCTACTGATTTCTTTAAATACCGCGACGCACAGCAGAAGAAGGTCGATGCGACGATTGCAGATACAGAAAACGGAAGTTATCCGGTCTAACAAAAAAGATAGATC
>CAMNWW010000222.1 GCA_946566415.1 uncultured Lachnospiraceae bacterium
ATTTGTCTTACGATTAATACCGGCACATTCGCGGAATTCCGGGCTGGGGAAGAATCTTACAATATCCGAAAGCAGGTTCGTCACACCCTGTGCCTGGAGGTTGGAACCCATAGCAACCGGAACGATAGATCCCTCCATCACTTCGGTTCTCATTGCGGAACGAATCTCCTCTACCGAGAACTCGTCTCCTTCAAAATAACGGTCCATGAACGCCTCGCTGGTTTCTGCGACTGCTTCCAGCAGTTTCTCACGGTAATTCTCCAGGTTTTCCTTAGAATACTCCGGAATTTCACACTCTTCCCTCTGTCCGATCCCCGTGTACTTTCTCGCCGCATTCTTAATAACATTCACATATCCTACCAACTTCTCATTCTCACGAATCGGCATAAAATGCGGAGCGATTACCTTGCCGTACCTCTCAGTCAGATCTTCGACCACCTGACGGAAGCTGGCGTCGTCCACATCCATCTCTGTTACATAGACCATACGGGGGAGTTTATACTTATCGCACAGCTCCCACGCCTTCTCTGTACCGACTTGAACTCCGGCCTTCCCGGAAACGACAATAACCGCCGCGTCCGCCGCGCTGACCGCCTCTTCTACTTCGCCGACAAAATCAAAATATCCCGGGGTATCTAAAACGTTGATCTTCGCCTTCTCCCACTCGATCGGGATCAGGCTGGTGCTGATTGAAAATTTTCTCTTCTGCTCTTCTTTATCAAAATCGCTGATCGAATTGCCGTTGTCAACGCTGCCCAGGCGGCTGGTTGCTCCTGATACATAAGCCATAGCTTCCACCAGGCTTGTCTTTCCGCTTCCTCCGTGCCCCAAAAGGACAACATTTCTTATTTCGTCTGTTCTGTAAACCTTCATGCTGCTGCCTCCTTGTTAAAATCTCATGGTTACATTGTACTAAATCTTTCCCTTGTTTACAACTATTAATTATTAAAATTACCGAACAATTCAATATACTTTTCGGATTTAAAGTGCGAAACCATTGACAGAGGACTTCTTATCATTTAAAATAATACAGGAATTACTCATAAAAAATATGATATGAAAGGAACTGGGAATATGGAACAAAAAAAAATCGGATTCGTCGGACTGGGACTGATCGGAGGTTCGATCGCCAAGGCTATCCGCCGCTACTATCCTGAATATGAGATCGTCGCGTTCGACCTGAATAAAGAAACGCTTGCCCTTGCCACCCGCGAATCGGTCATCCACGTTGCCTGTACCGCCATTGATGATAATTTTAAGAACTGCGACTACATTTTTTTATGTGCGCCTGTTGTCTCAAACACGGACTACCTAAAGCAGATGATTCCTTATCTTCACGACGGGCTGATCCTGACGGATGTAGGAAGCGTAAAAACCCCCATTCATGAAGAAGTATCCCGTCTTGGGCTTTCCTCCTATTTTATCGGGGGCCATCCCATGGCAGGCTCGGAAAAAAGCGGGTTTTCCAATTCACGGCCTCTTTTGATAGAAAATGCATATTTTATCCTTACTCCTTCTGAAGACGTTCCCAGGGAGAAGGTCGACGCTTATTGTGCCTTCGCCGAATCCCTCCGTGCTATCCCTCTCGTGCTTGACTACCGCATGCACGACCGGGTGACAGGGACAATCAGCCAACTGCCCCATATCATCGCTGCTTCATTGGTTAATTTTGTACGGGATACTGATACGGACGATGAACTGATGAAACATCTCGCAGCAGGCGGGTTCAAAGATATCACAAGGATCGCCTCTTCCTCGCCTACTATGTGGCAGCATATCTGTATCCAGAACCAGGAAAATATTTCCCGTATTCTGGGCGAATATATCGACGCGCTCACTCAGGCTAAAGAACTTTTAAACGACGTCTCCGGCCAGGGAATCTACAATCTGTTCGACAGTTCCAGTAATTACCGCAGTTCCATGCCGGATAGCTCCGCCGGGCCGATCAAAAAGGCGTTTGTCCTTTACTGCGATATTCCGGATGAGGCGGGCGCAATCGCCACGATCGCCACAATCCTTGCCTCCAACGGGATCAACATTAAAAATATCGGCATCATCCACAACCGGGAATTTGAGGAAGGCGTCCTTAAGATTGAATTTTACGATGAAAACGCATATGTCCGGGCTGCGGACCTTTTGGAAAGACACCGCTATATCATATATGGAAGGAGATAACTTTTATGGAAATCAAGCCTGCTAAAAGACTTTGCGGCAAGCTCCATGTTCCCGGGGATAAATCCATCTCCCACCGATGCGTCATGTTCGGCGCCATCTCCGAGGGGACTACTGAAATCACAAATTTTCTGGAAGGGGCGGATTGTCTGTCTACAATCAGATGTTTTCGGGAGATGGGCGTCGAAATTGAACAAACTTCCAGTCAAATACAGGTGCACGGCAGAGGGCTTCATGGGCTTCGCGCCCCTATGAAGACTCTGGATGTCGGGAACAGCGGGACTACGACCCGCCTGATCTCAGGCGTCCTGTCCGGACAGCCCTTCTGCAGCGTCCTGTCCGGGGATGATTCTCTTAATACACGCCCTATGAAACGGATCATAGAGCCTTTGAGCCTGATGGGGGCGGATATCGAGAGCTTACATGGGAACGGGTGCGCTCCGCTTCGCATTAACGCGCATTTACAAGCAGGGACTTTTCCGGCGCTTACCGGTATAAGCTATCATTCTAAAGTGGCCTCCGCCCAGGTGAAATCCGCTGTTCTCCTTGCCGGGCTTTACGCCGAAGGCATGACGCAGGTAACGGAGCCTGCTCTTTCAAGGAACCACACAGAACTGATGCTGAAGGAATTCGGGGCCGACGTATCCTCCCATATCCATAAGGACGGGACTTATACCGCCTCCATCCTTCCCTGCACAAAACTCTTTGCACAGAAAATCCGGGTTCCGGGGGATATTTCTTCTGCCGCTTACTTCATCGCGGCCGCGCTTCTGGTTCCTGATTCCGAAATTTTGATCCAGAACGTCGGAATCAATCCCACTCGTGCGGGAATCCTCTCTGTCTGCCAGGATATGGGCGCAGATATCACATATCTAAACCGGAATGACAACGGCGGCGAACCTACCGCGGACCTGCTCGTTCGGACAAGCCGTCTTCACGGCGTCACAGTGGAAGGCGAAGTGATCCCTGCATTAATTGATGAAATTCCCATGATCGCAGTCATGGCAGCATTTGCAGACGGGAAAACTGTTATAAAAGACGCTTCCGAATTAAAGGTAAAAGAAACGGACCGCATTCTGACTACCACCGAAGGGCTTAGGGCGATGGGCGCGGATGTCATCCCCACCGGCGACGGCATGATTATCTGCGGCGGCAGGCCGCTGCACGGCGGATGTGTTGACAGCCATCTTGACCACCGAATCGCCATGGCGTTTTCTGTCGCCGCCCTTGCCGCTGAGGGAAACACCGTCATTCAAAACAGCCAGTGTGTAGACATCTCTTATCCTGGATTTTTTGATGTACTGCAAAAACTGCAGGAAAAAGCCTGACTATGGGCTTTTCCTGCAGCTCCTCTAAACATCATGAAATATCCGCACTATTTCCCGATTTCTTCCCGCACTTCCTTAAAGCATTTTACGATGAAATCAATATCTTCTTTCGTGTGGCTCGCGCATACCTGCGTACGGATACGTGCCTTTCCTTTCGGCACCACAGGATAAGAGAACGCCACCACATAGACTCCCTTTTCCATCATTTTCTTTGCGTATTCTGCCGCCAGCCTCTCGTCATAAAGCATTATCGGCACACAAGGATGTGTTCCCGGGATAATGTCGAATCCATTTTCTACAAGCTGAGCGCGGTAATATGCCGTGACCTCTTCCAAGTTATCGCGAAGATCCGTGCTCTCCTCCAGCATATTGAACATCTCAATGCTTGCGCCTGCGATTGCCGGGGCAAGGGAGTTGGAGAATAAATACGGACGGCTCCTCTGACGGAGAAGGTCAATGATCTCCTTGCGGCCGCTGGTGTATCCGCCGGAAGCCCCTCCCAGAGCTTTTCCCAAGGTACCCGTGATGATATCTACCCTTCCTTCCACGCCGCAGTGTTCTGCCGTTCCGCGTCCGGTTTTTCCGACAAAGCCGACGGCATGACTATCGTCCACCATTACAAGCGCATTATACTTGTCTGCCAA
>CAMNWW010000223.1 GCA_946566415.1 uncultured Lachnospiraceae bacterium
AGATGGATTATCTGCAGGAACTGGGTGTGGATGTGATCTATTTCAATCCGCTGTTCGCAGATATGATGGAGGTTCCCGAAGAGAATATTATTATCTTTGGAAATTCCAGTTTGAATGTGATGTACGACACTGTGGCGCGCGCTATGACGCATGGTATCTTGGGGAATACCCCTTGGGCAAAGCTGGATAAAGTTAAATTTCTTTGCCCGGCGCCTGGATATGACCGGCATTTTGCGATCACGGAGCATTTTGGCATTGAGATGGTGAATATTCCAATGACAGAGGAAGGCCCTGATATGGATCTGGTGGAGGATCTGGTGCAGACTGACCCGGAGGTGAAAGGGATCTGGTGTGTGCCGATGTATTCTAACCCGCAAGGTATAACATATTCGGACGAGACAGTACGCCGGTTCGCACATCTAAAGCCTGCGGCAGAAGATTTCCGTATCTTCTGGGATAATGCCTATGGAATCCACCACCTGTATGAGGAAAAGCAGGATAAACTTCTGGATATCCTGGCAGAATGTGAAAGCGCGGGGCGCCCGGACCTGGTCTATATATTTGCTTCCACATCGAAGGTCAGCTTTGCAGGAGCGGGAGTTGCGTGTCTTGCCGCGTCAAGTCGGAATCTGGAGGAGATTAAAAAGATGATGTCGGTACAGACAATAGGGTATGATAAACTGAACCAGCTTCGCCATGTACGTTTCTTCCGGAATCTGAAAGGAATGGAGGAGCATATGAAGAAACACGCGGATATTATGCGTCCCAAGTTTGAAGCAGTTCTGCACATACTGAAAGAAGAACTCGGAGGTCTTGGCATCGGCTCCTGGACCACGCCCAGAGGCGGGTATTTTATTTCCTTTGACGCGATGGAAGGATGTGCGAAAGCGATCGTAGAGAAGGCGAAGGAAGCCGGACTTATCATGACGAAAGCAGGGGCGACCTTCCCGTACGGGAAAGACCCGGCGGACAGTAATATCCGGATTGCTCCGTCGTTTCCGACGCCGGAAGAATTGGAGATTGCGGCAAAAGTATTCGTACTTGGCGTGAAGCTGGTGAGCATAGAGAGAATGCTTGGGGAATCCCAGAGCTAAGACCCATGTGTCATAAAGAAACACAATAACATATGGCAAGATTGGATTTGAGAAGGAGGTTGTAAAATGCCTTATACAATAGATGAGATCAGAATAAAAGCTATGCCGATAGCAATTCGTTACGGGGTAGATGCACTTAGTCTTTTTGGTTCTTATGCACGAGGCGAGGCGGATGAAAAAAGTGATTTGGATTTTTTAATACAAAAGGGAAGTATGAAAGGACTCCTTTCATATTGTGGAATGATCGCAGATTTGGAGGATGTATTCCATTGCCATGTTGATCTAGTGATAAAAAATGCCATTAAAGATGAACAGTTTCTTGAAACGATTGGCAAAGATGAGGTGAAACTATATGAGAGGTAAGAAGCCAGAGAGGATCACGCTGCAAAAAATGATCCGGTATTGTAATGAAATAGAGCAGATTCTGAAAAAGCATCATTTTAATAGAGAAGAATTTGAGAATGATATAGAATTTCAATTTGCATGTGGAATGTGTATTATTCAGCTAGGAGAACTTGTTACGGGGTTAGATGAGAATTTTTTTAAGAAATATTCTGATATTCCGTGGCGCCAGATCAAAGGAATGCGTAATATTTACGCACATGACTACGATATTATTGATAATGATATTATATGGGAAACTATCATAAAAGAAATTCCAGAACTTAAAGAAAAATTGCATGCAATCTTTTTGACACTGTAAGCAAATTTAGCTTTTCTCTGCAAAAATCTGAAAAAGTTTGAAAATATTGGAAGTAATGCAAAAATAAGAAAACGTCAAATTACGTGTGTAGACTGCAGGATACGGAATCTGACGTTTCTTTTTATGCAAGCCGATTATGCGCTTTTCTATGTATGAGATGCTTCTAACTTTTTCACGGCGGTGGAAAGCATCAGCTTGATCCGGTTCAGCTGATTCACCTCGCTGGCTCCGGGGTCATAGTCGATGGCGACGATGTTGGATTCCGGGTGAAGCCGCCGCAGTTCTTTGATAACGCCTTTTCCGACCACATGGTTCGGAAGGCAGGCAAAAGGCTGGGTGCAGACAATATTTGGCGCTCCGCTTTCAATAAGCTCCAGCATTTCTCCGGTAAGGAACCATCCCTCCCCAGTTTGGTTGCCGAGGGAAACGATTTCTTTTGCCATGGAAGCGAGGTGTTCGATTTGCGACGGCGGCTCAAAACGTTTACTTGCCCTTAGAGCCTCTACCGCAGGTTTGCGGAACCATTCCAGCGCGGCGATCCCTATGTTCCCCAGGCGTGCGGAGGACTTCTTCATTCCCAGATACTGGGATTTGAAGTTCGTATTATAGAAACTATATAGAAAGAAATCCATTAGGTCCGGCACAACAGCCTCCGCGCCTTCCGCCTCTAAAAGTTCTACCAGATAATTATTGGCGGCAGGAAGGAACTTGACTAAAATCTCGCCCACCACGCCCACACGGGGCTTCGCAATGTCTTGGATAGGAAGCGTGTCAAAGTCCTTCACGATTGCAGTGCAGAGGCGCCGAAATCCCCGACGGCTCACATACTTCTTTGAGAGAAAACGGACAGCCTCGTCTTCCCATTTTTGGTGGAGCGCATTCGCCGAGCCAGGCTTGGCTTCATACGGGCGGATGCGGTACAGGCAGCGCATGAAAATATCCCCCAGGACGATGGCATACATACCCTTTAAGACCAGAGGCAGAGTAAGCTTAAACCCAGGATTATTTTCCAGTCCGCTTACATTGAGGGAAATGACTGGAATATGCGAATATCCGGCCTTTTTCAGCGCGCGCCGGATGAATCCGATATAATTGGAAGCACGGCATCCGCCGCCGGTCTGCGTGATGATGACGGCGAGTTTATTTGTATCGTATTTTCCGGAAAGGATTGCGTCCATGATCTGGCCTACCACGATCAGGGACGGATAGCAGGCGTCGTTATTTACATATTTCAGCCCTACGTTTACAGCGTTTTTATTGTCGTTTTTCAGCAGCTCGATATGGTAGCCTTCTGTGCTAAAGGCGGCTTCGACCATACGGAAATGGATAGGCGACATCTGCGGGCAGAGGATCGTATAATCTTTGCGCATTTCCTTGGTAAAAGGTATTTTTTCGATGGACGCAGGCCGGATGGTGCGCGTCATTTTTTTCTGCTCCCGGACGCGGATGGCGGCGATCAGGGAGCGGATCCGGATCCGGGCGGCTCCTAGATTGTTGACTTCATCAATTTTTAGTGAAGTATAGATTTTATCCGAACCGGTCAGGATATCCGCCACTTGATCCGTAGTAACGGCATCCAGCCCGCATCCGAAGGAATTAAGCTGGATTAAGTCCAGGTCGTCCCGCGTTTTTACAAAGTTAGCCGCAGCATAGAGACGGGAGTGATACATCCACTGATCCATGACGTTTAGAGGGCGCTCTACCGGGCATAAGTGGGAGATGGAATCTTCTGTCAGGACCGCAATATGGTAGGCTGTGATCAGTTCCGGAATGCCGTGGTTGACTTCCGGATCGTAGTGGTAGGGACGCCCTGCAAGCACGATGCCCCGGGTTCCGGTTTTTTCCATATATGCAAGTGTTTCCTCCCCTTTTTGGCGGATGTCCTCCCGGCAGGAAGAAAGCTCCTCCCATGCGGCGTGGGCCGCAAGACGGATGTCGCCTTCGGTTAAGCCGTCCCGTCCTGTAAATTCCCGGATCAGCCCCTCTGTGATGACTGGCTCGTCTGTCAGGGCAAGGAAAGGCTTCACAAGCTCCACCTCTCCATTTACGATAGGATCCATGTTGTTCTTAATATTCTCAGCATAGGAAGTGACGATCGGGCAGTTGTAGTGATTGTCGGCTCCTGCAAATTCAGAACGTTCGTAGGGGATGCAGGGATAAAAGATAAAATCGACCCCTTCGTTGATAAGCCACTGTACATGCCCGTGCGCCAGTTTTGCCGGATAACACTCCGACTCGCTGGGGATGGATTCAATGCCTAGTTCGTAAATTTTATGTGTGGAAGCAGGAGAGAGCGCCACAGAATATCCCAGTGTATTGAAAAAGGTGAACCAGAA
>CAMNWW010000224.1 GCA_946566415.1 uncultured Lachnospiraceae bacterium
GAAGATTTTCGTGCGGCTGTTACTCTTATGAATGAAACGGACAGTATTTTAAAAAGTAATACCGCCCAGAACCGGATGACACATTTGAATACATTGCTTACAGGAGGCGGCATCGACGGCATGCAGGTATACAGCGCGCAGGAAGATGGAATCGTAGAGTATTCGGTGGACGGATACGAGACGCTTACACTGGATGAACTTACAGATAAGCATCTTGATAAAACAAATTATTCCAGCTCCAGCCTGGAGAATAATACCCAGGTCAGCGCAGGCGACGCTGTGTATCGGCTTATCACCGGAGAACAATGGACTGTGGTAATTAAGCTGACCGCGGAAATGGAAGATACCCTTCGCACAAAAATGGACGGAAACACAGATTTGAACGTAAAAATACGTTTTGTGAAGGACAATCAGACACTAACCGGGAATCTTCAGATCTATAACCGCGGGAAGGAAGATGCTTATGGTTATATCACATTCAAACATTCCATGATACGTTACGCAAAGGACCGCTTCTTGGAAGTGGAACTGATCCTGGAAGATGAATCAGGGCTTAAGATTCCTAAGTCTTCTGTAATAGAAAGAGAATTTTATTCCATACCGTCCGATTTTTTGACAACAGACGACTCGTCGTCGGAGACAGGGGTCCTTCTTGAGACGGCGGATCGAAAGGGAAATGCTTCCACCGGGTTTTATGAAGTCACCGTATATGGCAGGGATGAGCAGAACGGCATCGTTTATATTGCTCCCGGGGATATGAAAGAGGGCGACGTGCTTGTGATGCCAAAATCCAACGAGAAGATGACACTGGGAGGGACAGACTCCTTACAGGGCGTCTATAATGTAAATAAAGGATATGCGGTATTTAAGCTGGTAAATATTTTATGTGAAAGTGAAGAGTATTATATAATAGAAAAAGGGAATAACTATGGTCTTTCTAATTATGACCGTATTGCTTTGGATGGCAGCGCCGTCCAGGAAAATGATATTGTGATTCAGTGAGGTGAAAATGATGTTAGAAAACCGTTTGGAGGATATTGAAGCTCGCATTAACGACGCATGCCGGCGCGCCGGACGGAAGAGAGAGGAAGTGACTTTAATAGCTGTCAGCAAAACAAAGCCGACGGAAATGATTGAAGAGGTCTACAGTACCGGTATCCGGTGTTTTGGTGAAAATAAGGTGCAGGAGCTCTCTGAAAAGTACGAAAAGCTTCCTAAAGATATTAAGTGGCATATGATAGGGCATCTTCAGCGTAACAAAGTAAAGAGTGTGCTCGGCATCGCTGATTTAATCCACTCCGTAGACTCACTGCGGCTTGCTGAGGCGATTGATAAAGAAGCGCAGAAAAAAGGAATTACGGCAAAAATACTTATTGAAGTCAATATGGCAAAGGAAGAGAGCAAGTTCGGAGTCATGCCGGAAGAAGTTCTTGATTTTGTGAAAAAAGCCTCTGAATTTCCTAATATTATGGTTCAAGGCCTTATGACGATCGCACCTTTTGTAGCTGATCCGGAGAAAAATCGAAAATACTTTTCCGCTTTAAGGAAATTATCTGTTGACATTAGCAGAGAAAAAGTGAATAATGTGTGTATGGGCGTTCTTTCCATGGGGATGACTAATGATTTTGAGGTTGCGATTGAAGAAGGGGCTACTATGGTCCGTATCGGAACCGCGATTTTTGGTGAGAGAAATTATGCCGTATAAAGATAGATACCAGAGATAGGAGTGTAAAGATGGGAGTTTTGGATAAGTTTTTGGAAATTATGAAACTAGATGACGATGATTACGATGATGACGAGATCTTCGACGACGAATATGATGATTATGAAGAGGAACGGCCGAAAAAGAAAAGTATGTTTAAAAAGGAACGGCGTTCTTCCTATGCAGATGACGATTATGAGGATGAGCCGGAACCGAGGCGGTCATCTTATTCCGGAAGCAGCAAGGTGACGCCGATGCGCCAGCCTGCTGCGCGAAAGAGTCCGACGTCTATGGAAGTCTGTGTTATAAGGCCGAACAAGTTTGACGATACACGGGAGATTATAGAGACTTTGCTGGGGGGCAGGACCGTGATATTGAACTTGGAAGGAATGGATCTGGAGATCGCGCAGCGTATCATCGATTTTGCGTCAGGCGCAGCATTTGCCATTGACGGCAATCTGCAGAAAATTTCCAATTTTATCTTCCTGGTGACACCGGCGAATGTGGATATTTCCGGAGACCTGCAGGATTTGCTCGGCGGAGGAAGACCTTCTTTTGAGGCGCCGCCCCTCCAGACACGTTATTGATACATACCCATGGGGTAATAACAATAGATAAATTCGAGAAAAAGATGGAAAAAGACGAAATTTTAATACGAAAACGTTTTATTGAGCTTTCGGAACATGCGTATCAGAGAGGCACGGCAAGTTATACCGACTTTTTGAATTTGAATGAACTTAATATTTTACATACCACGCCAAAGGAAATGTTTGCCGTATCGTACAGAACCTTTGGCGGGTATGCTCTCTTGGAGCGTCAGATGGCAGCATTTCTACCTGATGCTTTTTGCTTATACAGGGAAGAAGAAGAGATTCTTGCTTCCTACCCGATCGAGGCGGTAAAGATCGTTCCGCTGAACGAAAAATTTGCCGAAGAGATGAGCCACAGGGATTATCTTGGGGCGCTTTTAAACTTGGGGATCGACCGCTCCAAACTCGGAGATATTCTGGTGCGGGATAAAGAGGCCGTTGTGTTTGTCCATAAGTATCTGACTGAATTCCTTACAAAAGAACTCACCCGGGTACGCCATACGATGGTTCAGACAAAGAAGACGGATATCCGGGATTTTCATTATGAGCCAAAGATAGAAGAAATAAAAGGGACGGTCGCGTCAGTGAGGATCGACGCGCTCCTTTCCCTTGCTTATGGTACATCCCGCAGCAAGCTGATACCTCTGATTGAGGGTGGGCGAGTCTATGTGAATGGGAAAATGATCACTGGAAACGGATACCATTTGAAAGAAGAAGATATCGTATCAATACGGGGAATGGGACGTTTTCAATATAAAGGAATTTTATCAGAGACAAAAAAGGGACGCTGTTTTGTCTCTCTGTATAAATATATTTAATTTTCTGTCCTTTCATTAGGAATGTGAGCAGCAGAAGGAGATTTTATGGACAAAAAGCAAAAGGGAAAACAGTCTGCCGCGGCGTTGACCGGCGTTTTTTTCCTGATATTTCTGGATCAGTATACAAAAATACTGGCTGTCCGCCATTTAAAAGAACAGGAACCGTTTGTAATTCTGAAAGGTGTGTTTGAACTTCATTATTTGGAAAATAGAGGAATGGCGTTTGGCCTGATGCAGAACCAGAGGATATTTTTTGTGCTGGCGACAACGGTCGTATTTTTTTTATTGGTTTATTTTTATCTAAAAACACCGGCGGCAAAAAAATATCTTCCTATTAGAATCTGTACTGTTTTCTTGACGGCAGGAGCGGGCGGGAATTTTATCGACCGGTTATTAAAAGGATATGTAGTAGACTTTTTTTATTTTTCATTGATTGACTTCCCGATTTTTAATGTTGCGGATATTTTTGTCACCATGACTTTTGTGGTATTGCTTCTGCTTATTTTCTTTTATTATAAGGATGACGATTTTCTGGTATATATAAAAAGGGATAAAAAGAGGCGGAAAGACCTATGATCACCCGGTATTATCGCTCTGACGGCGAAAGAGGAGAACGGATCGATAAGTTTCTCAGCAGGCAGGAGGCGGAATATTCCCGCTCCTATATCCAGAAACTCCTGCAGGGAGAGCATATCACGATCAATGGAAAAGCGGTAAAGGCAAATTACCGTTTAAACGGAGAGGAATGCATTCAAGTGACGGTTCCGGCGCTAAAAGAGCCGGATATCGCGCCGGAAAACATACCTTTAGATATCCTCTATGAAGACGAGGATATTTTGATTGTAAATAAACCGAAAGGGATGGTTGTGCATCCGGCAGCCGGTCATTACAGCGGGACGCTTGTAAATGCGCTGATGTACCACTGTAAAGGAAGGCTTTCCGGCATTAACGGGGTCATGAGGCCGGGGATCGTTCACCGGATCGACCGGGATACAACAGGTTCCCTCCTTGTCTGTAAAAA
>CAMNWW010000225.1 GCA_946566415.1 uncultured Lachnospiraceae bacterium
GATACTTGGCTGCCCTTGCAGCTTAACGGTTAACAGTAGGAGGTGCCGTACTGGATCTTGAGCCGCTCTACTGCGTCGGAATCATCGCTGGTCCACCCTTGCGGTGCGTAATAGAGAAGACCTGGATCAAAACGCGCGCCGCCGCTTGCACAGGACTCGAAAAGTACCTGTGGGAATCTGCTGGTCAGCCGCTCGTAGAGGTCATAGACACCGAGAATGTACCGGTGGAATACCTCACCCTGACGGTCGGCCGAAAGAGCGGCGCTGTAGCACTCCGTGATGCTGCGGTTCATGTCCCATTTCACGTAGGAAACCTTCGCTTCGCTTAAGATCTTAGCCATCATCTCATAGATGCAGTCCACGACTTCCCTTCTGGAGAAATCAAGGACATACTGGAACCGTCCGTGGGAAATGCTGCGCTTTGGTGTCTTTAAGATCCATTCCGGGTGATTGCGGTAGAGGTCAGAGTCCTTGTTCACCATCTCAGGTTCGAACCAGAGACCAAACTTCATGCCGATATCTTCGATTCTCTGGGCAAGTCCGGTGATTCCGGCAGGAAGAAGATCCGGGTTCGCGATCCAATCCCCAAGGCCTGCCTTTTCGTGACGGCGGCCGCTGAACCATCCGTCGTCCAGGACAAAGAGCTCTACGCCGCAAGCCTTTGCTTTGGAAGCAATCTCTACCAGACGGTCCTCTGTGAAGTCAAAATAAGTAGCCTCCCAGTTATTGATCAGGATCGGGCGTGCCTTATCTTTCCAGTAGCCTCTCGCAAGTCTCGTCTGGTACAGCTTGTGGAAGGTCTGGCTCATATGGTTTAATCCCTTGTCGGAATATACCATGACAGCCTCCGGAGTCTGGAATGACTGGCCGGGCTCTAACTTCCAGTCGAACCAGTGCGGGTGGATGCCCAAAAGGAGCCGTGTCTCGTTGTGAGTGCTAACTTCTGCCTGGGCCAGGAAGTTTCCGCTGTATATAAGGCTGAAGCCGATGGCTTCGCCCTGAAACTCTGTGGCGTCCGGGCGCTTTAAGATCACAAAAGGATTGTGGTTGTGAGAGGAATGGCCGCGCACACTCCCCACGGACTGGATACCCTGTTCAAGCATCCTCGTTTTCATATGTCTTTCTCTTCCCCAGGCCCCGGAGAAGTGGATGAATTCGTAGTTACAGTCCGGAAGGTCCATGCAAAGACTCATAGCCCTGGCAAGGTGAAGGCCGCTTACGCCTTCATTCACAAATGCAGCGCTTCTTGCGATGATTCCGCCTTCTGCGAAAATGGTGTAGAAAAGCTTCAGTGTAAGTCCGTTCACCGGATCCTTTAAGATGAGTGTCAGCGTCTCGGCCTCGTCATCATTTTCGGTATAGGTTGCCGGAAGACCTTTGAGAGCCGGCTTTCCCTTTTCAATCGTATAGTCCTGGTACTGGAAATCCGAGATGCGGCTTCCGTCCGGATTTAAGACCTCCGCTGCCGGGTCGCGGTAATCCGTGGAGCCGAAGACGCCGTATTCCTGATGAATATGCTCCAAGGTATATTTGTAGTCGTCGTCATAAAGATAAGATGTCATCGGGCGGAAAGCAAACTCAAGAAAATGTGAAAAATCCTCCGAGTGGTGAATTCGTTTTCCGAAATAAAGCTGTGCCATCTGTCCGGTCTCAAGCACGGTCATGATGTAGCTGACAGAATCATTATACAGATGGAAAGTACGGGTCTTGTCGTTAAATAAAATACTCATTGCGATTTCCTCCGAATTAAAATTGTTGATATAGAGTATAGGAAAAAATGTCAGGAATTGATAGAAACATTTGTTGAAGAAAACAGTCAAAATGTTAAAAGGCTGTAAGAGAGCACTTACAGCCTTTTGAGTGTGTCAATATTGTTCTGCAATTTTGCTTTGTGTGTCTGCAGCATTTCTTTTCGGTAGCGGGAGGGTGTCAGTCCTTTTTTTGATTTGAATACTTTGGAAAAGATCAAAGGATCTGTGTAGCCGCAGGACAGAGCAATGCTTTCTATAGATAGATCCGTTACTGTAAGAAGCTCTGTTGCCTGGGATATCCGATAATTTGCAAGATAATCCTGCGGGGATACGCCTAAGTTTGCCTTGAACAGAGTATACAGATAACTCCGGTTAATACAGACGTAATTTGCGATGTCCGTGACATGTATGGGAAAGGAGTAATTATTCTGGACAAATTCCACAGCCTGAAGAATATATGGATTCTCGCCATTCTGCAAAAGGGGAGTGTTGATATGGATATCCCTGGTAAGAACAGAAAAGAATTCATATAAAAGCCCCTGGAGGAGAAAACGGTGTGTAGTTGTGGAAATGTTGTTTTTTAACATATTAAGGACAATCTGTTTCAATTCGTCTCTGTAAGCGCACTCAAAAACGGGCTGCTGATGATTAAGACCTATATCAGCCAGATAATTGCCCGCATTATTTCCGTCAAATCCAATCCATATATAAGTCCATGGATCTTCTTTATCTGCCTGGTAGAACGTCTGCACTTGCGGTTCGATCAGGAAGCCGCAGCCTTCTTTCAGGTGGTATTCTTTTTTCCCTATACGATACAATCCCTCTCCTTCCAATATATAATGGATAAGATAATTCGGGCGGACGGACGGGCCGAAGCTGTGTGCGGGCTGGCACTTTGCATAGCCGCAATAGCAGAGGTACACATCCGTAAATTTTCTGTCTGACAATTGCAGTACGTAAGAATCTTCCATAAAATATCCTCGCTGTCTGATTAATAATTTCCGAGTTTTCCGAGATATTTATCGATGCGTTTTAAGCGTTTCTCAATTCCCTTTACTTTGTGGCTGATTGTTTCAAGCAGAGCCTCTGCAATAAATTGAGGGCCGATCAGCGAGTTGAAGAATGAGTTGCTGTCAACTGAAACAGTAAAAAGAATCGTGGCGTATGACGCAAGGAGAGCACTGGGCTTGTCAGTGATGACAATAATTTTAGTTCCTGCATCGTGTGCCATCTGTGCAGTGACTTCATCGACGGAAGAATAGCGCGGAAAGCTGAATATGATCAGACAGTCCTCTTTGGAAATATTGCACATGTGGTCAATGGGACTCAAGCCAGCGGTGTTGGTCATTACTACATGAGGAACCATCTGCTTTAAATAGAGCAGAAAATAGTTGCAAAGGCAGGTATCCCCGCGGGAGGCGGCAATATATTTGCGCTTGCTGGCTATAATAATATCAGCGGCTTCCTCGAATATCTCTGTTGTATTATTAACAAATACTGATTCCAGATTTTTTGCTGTGATTTTAAAGTGCCGGTCAATATAATCTGTATCATTGCTTAGCTTTGTCTGCTGAGCGATTCTTTGAGAAGGAACTGTGATCGTGCTGGAAATACTTAAGACTTTGTCCTGGTAATTCTTTCTCAGGGATTTCTGGAATGCCATAAATCCGCTGTATCCAAGGGAACGGCTGAATCGGATGACTGAGGATTCGCTGACACCTAAAGTTTCGGCAATCTCCGTAGATGTCATAAAACATGCATCCGCAGAATTGTCCAGAATATATGTGGCGATCATCCTCTGAGTTTTCGTCAGTTTGGCATTGTTAATAGCTTCTCTCAATTCTTTCATACAGGCACCTCCGTATTCTCTATTTATTTAACCATGAATCGTCCGAATATGCAAGATAAATTGTAAATACAATTGAAAGAAAAATGTAATAATTTAAAGTTTTGTGAAAAAAATAACTTTTATTGAATAATATAGACAGGTATGCTATTATAAGTTTTAGGAACAAATGAATAATATTGTTCAGAAAATAACAAAGATGAAAAATATTATTCACCAAAAACGAATAAAGCCGTAAAACAGGCTGTAAGTGCAGTTTCACAACATTATTTAGGAGGTAGATTCCAGTGAAAGTAGGATGCGTAAAAGAAATTAAGAACAATGAATTCCGTGTAGGTATGACACCTGACAACGTAAAGAGCTATGTAAATGCAGGGCATGAAGTATACATCGAGAAAGGTGCAGGTGTGGGCTCCGGATTCATGGATGATGAATATGAAGTAGCAGGCGCGAAGATGGTCGATGCTGCAAAAGAAGTATGGGACACTGTTGAGATGATGATTAAGGTTAAAGAGCCGCTTCCGGAAG
>CAMNWW010000226.1 GCA_946566415.1 uncultured Lachnospiraceae bacterium
CAGATATTCGATCTTATCCTCTACCGTCTCCATAGAAAGGATCAGGGGCAAGCCTCCGTAATTAAAATACTCGTCCCACTCTTCATCCAGGGAACCATCGTAAACCGAAACGAACTCCCGAAAGCTGAGGGTATAGACCCGGATTTCATCGCCTCTCCCCCTAAATTCAGTGATTAAATCGGGGGAAAGGAACTTGGAATTGCTGCCGGTAACATAAATATCTGCATTCCTGATATGGAGAAAACTGTTGAGGACATCTTCAAACTCATCCAAAAGCCGAACCTCATCAAGAATGATGTAAAAAGTCTCCTTATCCACAATTCGTTCCTTTACGAATTTAAGCATATTGTCCGGATTACGCAGTTCCTTGTTGCTGCGGTCATCCAGGGCTACTTCTATGATAGGAGCAGATCATCTCCATTACGAATAAACAGGGAAATGCACCATTTTTCGTAACAGCATTCCCCTGATTCAATCAATTATTCTGTTTTCCACCGAATCAGTTACTCTTCCGGTGTTGTAACTTATCAATCGGTCTATACACTGTATTTACTACAACGCTCTTTTGACATAAAAAACCACCCTTTTTCTCCTATTTCCTTATCCCTTTACGCCCACACATCTTCGTGAGAAAACAACTCTCCTCTTTCGATTTCCCGTCTGGCTTCCCTGATTGCTTCCACCTCATCCGGTGTTGCCGCATCCTCCTCAACAAATTTTAAAAGAATCCGGCAGACCGTATCAATTTCTTTTTCGTCTACAATCTCAACCAGACCACGCAACGTATCTCTGCTCATAAAACCACCTCCAACAGGAACCGCCATTCCTAAGCCTTTTCTGAATTTATGTTTGTTTACAAATGTACGAAAACGGTGTTAAATCACAAGCATTGCATCCCCAAAGCTAAAGAACCGGTACTTTTCTTTTATCGCTTCCTCATACGCCGCCAACACATGCTCCCGCCCTGCCAGGGCGCTGACAAGCATGATCAAGGTAGACTCCGGCAGATGGAAATTCGTGATCAGGCAGTCCAGCGCCTTAAACTGATATCCAGGATAAATAAAAATATCCGTCCAGCCGCTGCATTCCTTAAGCTTTCCGTTCCCGTCCGCCGCAGATTCTATGGTTCTGCAGCTTGTCGTTCCCACGCAGACGACTCTGTGTCCCTCTTCCTTGGCGCGGTTAATCTTCTCCGCCTCGGATGCTTCAATCCGGTAAAATTCAGAATGCATATGATGTTCTAAAATGTTATCTTCCTTTACCGGGCGAAATGTCCCTAGTCCTACGTGCAGAGTCACATGGGCGATTTCTACCCCTTTTTCCCGAAGGCTCTCCAGGAGCTCCGGTGTGAAATGCAGGCCTGCCGTCGGAGCGGCCGCAGAACCGGAATGCTTTGCATACACAGTCTGATACCGTTCTTTATCCGCAAGCTGGTGAGTAATATATGGAGGCAGGGGCATCTGCCCAAGCCTGTCCAGAATTTCCTCAAAAATCCCGTCGTAATAGAATTTCACCAAACGATTCCCTTCCGCCACAACATCAAGCACCTCAGCCCGCAGAAGTCGTTCTCCAAATACCACCTTTGCGCCTGGTTTCATCTTTCTTCCCGGTTTTACCAGAGTTTCCCAAATATCATTTTCTTTCCGTTTCAGAAGCAGAACCTCAATCTTCGCCCCAGTCCCTTCTTTTTCTCCGATCAGCCGCGCCGGAATTACTTTCGTATCATTGATAACTAAACAATCTCCCGGAGAGATAAAATCTACGATCTCTCGGAACATGTGATGCCGCGTCTCTCCGGTCTTTTTATCCAGTACCAGAAGCCGGGAACCGCTGCGGTCTGGAAGCGGATCCTGGGCGATCAATTCCTGGGGAAGGTCAAAATAAAAATCTTCTTTTTTCAACATGGAATCTTCCTCTTCTCAGAAAGGGAAGCGGACTTAAAGTTCCGCTTCCCTGACATTACAATATTGTTGCTCTCTTATCTTACCTCATTTACTGGCGGAGTTCAATCCCCATTTCTTCCAGCGCTTTCAGAATTTTCTGCATTGCCGCAGATACGTCCGCTTCCTCCAGCGTCTTATCCTTTGCCCTGAAAACAATGGAATACGCGAGGGACTTGTATCCCTTCTTGATCTGCGCTCCCTCGTATATGTCGAACAATTTATAGCTCTCTAAATAAGCGCCGCCTTTTTTCTCGATAATCTCCTCGATCTGTCCGGCTAGAATCTCTTTAGGCATTACCATACTGATATCGCGGTTAACTGCAGGAAATCTTGCAATCCCCTCGTATTTTCGGTCAAATGTTGCAAGTTCAACAATCATCGGCATATCAATAACAGCAATGTATGTTCTCTCGCCGATTCCATAGTTGTCTGTTACCTGCGGATGGACCTCTCCTAGGAATCCGACTGCCTTGCCGTCATAAATGATATTAGCCTGCCGTCCCGGATGCAGGAAATTTTTCCCTGCGTTAGGATCGTACGTTTCCTTTTTATGAAGACCGACTTTCTCAAAAAATTCCTCCACAACTCCCTTCATCGTGAAGAAATCACCGTCCCCGTACATCCCCAAAGTAAACTGCATCCTTTCATCCGGAAGTTCCGTAAGAGGAAGTTCTTTTGGAATATAGATATTGCCCAATTCATACAGGCGGACATTTTTATTTCTCCGATTATAATTCGATGCAAGCGATGTCAGCATTCCGTTCAGGGAAATTGTCCGCATGATACTATAGTCCTCTCCCAGCGGATTCATGATCGGGACCGCCGTACGGCATGCATCGTCTTTATCTATTAAAAGTTTATCAAATACCTTGGGACTTTCAAATGAATATGTCATCCCCTGGCTGAAACCGCAAAATTCTGCAATATTTCTTGCAACTTCTTCCACACGAAGCTTGAAAGAAAGTTTGCCTGTGGTCGCCTCCCCGGTTGGAAGGGTTGTAGGAATGTTATCATACCCGTAGAATCTTGCCACTTCTTCCGCCAGATCAGCCAGGCAGAGCAAATCTTGCCGGAATGTCGGCGCAATGACCTCTTTTACCGTCCCATCATAGTCCAGCCCCAGCATTTTGAAATACCCCAGCATCTCCTCTTCCGGAATATTCGTTCCCAGAAGTGAATTGATCTTCTCCGCATCAAAAGGCACTCTCGCAGGTTCTCTTTTCTTTCCATATACGTCTACCATTCCGCCGACGACTTCCCCGGCCCCCAATTCCTCCACAAGCTGGCAAGCCCTGTCGATCGCCGCCTGCGCATTATTCGGATCCAGACCTTTTTCAAACTTGCCGGAAGCATCGGTACGGAGTCCGACTTTCTTGCTGGATTTACGGATATTTGTCCCATCAAAGCACGCTGCCTCGAACAGCATCGTCTTAACACTGTCTGTGATCATAGAGTTTTCTCCACCCATGATGCCCGCGATACCGACCGCCTTCTCGCCGTCGCAGATCATCAGGACAGTGTCGTCCATCTCCCTTTCCTGACCGTCCAGGGTCACAAATTTTTCACCCTTTTGGGCAGTACGTACAATGATCTGATTTCCCGCAATCGTATCCATATCGTATGCATGCATCGGCTGTCCGTACTCTTCCATAACATAGTTGGTGATATCAACCAGATTGTTAATCGGCCGGATCCCTACCGACGCCAGCCTTCTCTGCATCCATTTCGGAGACGGTCCTATCTTAATATTCTTCACCACTCTTGCACAGTACCGCGGGCACAGCTCCGTGTTGTCAACCCTGACCTTGATATAATCATGTGCATCCTCGTCATTTCCTGTCGGCGTCACAACCGGAGGATGGAACTCTTTGCGGAACGCAGCCGCCGCTTCCCGCGCGATTCCAACCACACTGAAACAGTCCACACGGTTTGAGGTGATCTCATACTCAAATACCGCGTCGTCGAGTCCCAGCGCTTTGACGGCGCTCTCTCCCACCACAGCGTCGTCGTCAAAAATATAGATCCCCATTTCCGGCGCTTCCGGGTACATATTTCTGTCGGATCCGAGTTCCTCGATAGAACACATCATACCGTTGCTTGGCACTCCTCTGAGTTTCCCTTTCTTGATCTTAATTCCCCCTGCTACTCTCTGCCCCGGCTCATGTCCGCCTGCAACC
>CAMNWW010000227.1 GCA_946566415.1 uncultured Lachnospiraceae bacterium
GACGATCATGAACAATCTTGACAAGCCGGTGTTCGCTCTTAATTTATACTACGACGCAGATGGGATTAATGAAGTATTGAGCGTGCCCCCGTCTTACCATGACGTCAATGGAGTTCGGCGTTTTGAGGATACACATTGGAAACATGTAAATACGGCTGGGGGACACCGTATCACGTTATATCAGCCAGAGCATCATAAACGAACCATCTTTGTTCTTGGCGGATGCCGTATTTTCGGAGTCGGATCGTCTGATGAACATACGATAGCATCCTTTTTGCAAAGACTGTTCAATGAACAGATGCCAGAACAATCTATCATTGTACAGAATTATGGTTTTTATCTTGCAGAAATTGGAGACGAACAGACTGGGGAGGAAATAGCTATTTTAGAGTCGCTGCCGGTAAAACCAGGCGATATAATCCTCTCGAATTTTATTCATGTCCCAGGATTGCCTCTTATCAACATACCCTACGATGCGGCGCGGTTCAGACCTTATGAAGTATTTTTCGATACCATGCACTACACCCCGGACGGCAATAGGCTGATCGCTGAAAAACTATTTGAAGAACTTGTAAAGGAAAATCTTTTGATTCCTTCGCATACAAATATGAATCAGCCTGTACATAACGACTATGGTTTTGACAACGCTAAATCCAATGAACTAACAGAATATAAGCAAATCCTCTTAAATTTTTATGATGAAATGTTTTCTGTAAAGATGGGCGCCGTTGTAATGAACTGCAATCCCTTCACATTAGGACACCGCTATCTGATCGAACAGGCGCTTTCCCAGTGCGATTATTTGGCTGTTTTTGTAGTGCAGGAGGATCAGTCGATTTTCCCGTTCGAGGACAGGATCAGTCTGGTGGACGCATGCACTTCGGACTTGAAAAATGTGGTAGTGATTCCAAGCGGACGTTTTATCATATCGTCCCTGACCTTTTCAGAGTATTTTAATAAATCCGAAATGCAGGACCGCGTTGTCGACTCCTCTATGGATGTAACGCTCTTCGCCCGTGAGATCGCTCCATGCCTGCATATCACGAAACGTTTTGCCGGGGAAGAACCTTTCGATACTGTGACACGCCAATATAATGACACCATGAAGCGGATCCTGCCCGAATACGGCATTGAATTTGTTGAGATTCCAAGAAAAGAATCAAACGGCGAGGCCATAAGTGCATCCCACGTCCGTGAACTTCTGGAAAGAAAAGATTTTGACGGCATTCGCCCGCTTGTTCCTGAGCCTACCTTTGATTATCTGATAGAGAAGTTTAAATAGATTTTCTTATAAGGAAACATTTTTCTTGACATTACTCTGTAAAGAGGACTAGAATAACGGTAAGCTGAATTTCGGGAAACCCTTTTCAGGGTTTCCCGTTATATTTTTTAGCCAGCGTACTCAGCCAGGAAAGGCAGGTGAGGATAATGGATGCAGGCGCCGATTATAACTCGGGACGAATAATCATAAAAACTGAATATAGGAGGTATCATTATGGACAAGGATATTTTCATGGAACTCTTACAGACCAGAGAATACAAAGCTGTAAGGAGTATTTTGAATGTAATGAATTCTGTAGACATTGCCTCACTTCTTTCCAAGCTTGAAGATAAAGAACTTGCGTTAGCATTCCGGCTGATCGCTAAGGAAAAAGCGGCGGATGTTTTTTCTGAGATGGACAGTTCTATGCAGGCATATCTGGTGGAAATCTTTACAGAAACCGAACTGAGGGAAATTCTTGACGATCTCTATATGGACGATACTGTAGACATGTTGGAGGAGCTCCCAGCTAATCTAGTAACCCGGATTCTGTCAAACGTCAGCCCTGAAAAGCGGGATAAAATCAATGTTCTACTGAATTATCCTGAGGACAGTACAGGGAGCATTATGACGACAGAATATGTGGATCTTTCACGGAATACAACTGTTTCTCAGGCAATGGCGCATATTAAGGAAACCGGAATCCACAAAGAAACGATCTACACGTGTTACGTTCTGGAGACCCGCAGGCTGGTCGGCATCGTAAGCGCCAAGGATCTGATGACAATGGACGATGATACGACAATGGAACAGCTCATGGAGACGGAGATCATTTCCGTCCACACGCACACAGACAAGGAGGAAGCCGCCCGGCTGTTTTCCCGGTATGGACTGCTTGCCCTTCCGGTCCTCGACGAGGGAGAGCGGATGGTCGGCATCGTTACTGTAGATGATGCGCTGGACGTTATGGTAGACGAAGCGACAGAAGATATCACTAAAATGGCGGCGATGAATCCCAGTGAAAAGCCCTACTTTGAAACTTCTGTCTTTCAGCACGCCAGAAACCGGATTCCCTGGCTTCTGGTTCTGATGCTTTCCGCCACGCTGACCGGAACCATCATCACAAAATACGAAGCAGCGTTTGAATCGCTTCCCCTTCTGGTCGCTTTTATCCCCATGCTGATGGATACCGGCGGAAACTGCGGCTCTCAGAGTTCTACCCTCGTTATCCGCGGCATTGCGCTGGACGAAATCCATTTCCGGGATATTTTTCGGGTCATGTTTAAGGAATTCCGTATTTCCCTGATTATCGGAATCGTGCTGGCCGCCGCTAACGGTCTAAGGATCTATGTAATGTATGGCCAGTCCGACATAGCGGTTGTAATCGCCCTTTCCCTTGTTGTTACAATCATCATAGCTAAACTCATCGGCTGTGTTCTTCCTTTACTTGCAAAACAGGCGCGGCTTGACCCGGCGATTATGGCGTCCCCGCTTATTACAACTCTGGTAGATACTTGTTCTATTATTGTTTATTTCAATATTGCATCCCGGATGTTAAAACTGGGATAAACTCTGCCCCGGGGCCTTAAGCCTGCCGGGGCAGAATTTTATAATAACGAAAACACACTTTTTATCTAAGAAAACCTATTGATCCAATATCCAGCTCATCTCATACCATTCTTTCCCGCCCCAGGAAGATTTTGCCAGACCCTTATTTTGAAATCCCATCTTTTCATACATCTTTACCTTCCCTTCAAGACAGGTCAAAAGGAGCAGCTTCCTGCCTCGTTCTCTCTCCTTGCGGACATACCGGGACACGATCTCTGTCGCCAATCCCTGCCCGCGGTACTCAGGGAGCACGTCCAGTCCCAATAGCATCACCGTCTTCCCATTAGGATCATACAGGTTGGCATCTGTAAAAAATTCATCCCTAAACGAGCTTTCATCTGTGGAAAGTCCGTTCAAAAATCCGGCGATCTTTCCTGTCTTTTTATCCACCGCGACCAGAAAAAGTTCCGGCGCTTTGGCAGCCCTCTCCTTCATCATAGCTTCCGTACAGGCTTCGTTCGGCGGAAAACAGATTTCCTCTATCTTTGCCGCCTGATGGGCCTCATCCGGTAAAATTTCCCTAAATTCAAATCTTTCATTGTCCATATCTGCATCCAACTCCTCTTATTATTTCATCACTGAAACTTAAATTTTGAAATTCCATACACGGGAATTGTATAGATCCGCTCCGCTATACCGCCATACGTATCGCCCTTTGCCATCAGCAGGTAATCTGCTTTCCCTCTCTTCAATACTTCTACTGCCGTTTTTGCACTGTTCTTCCCTGCCTTTGCCTCAATCACATATGTTTTTCCTGAGTTCAGGAATTTTGTATAGAAATCCAATTCCCCTTTCCCCCAAGTGGCAAACGCCGGCATCTCAAAAGCAAGCTCTCCCGCCGAACCACTTCTTCGCTTTAAATCGAGGTAGATAAAATTTTCATTAACAATTCCTTCAATATCTGACTCCCTGCACCCGATCTGTCTCAGGAAAAAGGAAGTGAGTCCGACGTCCATAAAATAGCATCTGGCTTTTGCCCGGAAATCCAAGATATTACAATTCGTTATTTTCCCTGCAAATCCAATGATTCCTGAACTGTAGAGCCAGTCCATCGCCCGATTTACCGAAGACTTTCCAAGATTGCTGGAATAATCTTTTGCCACAATCCGCTGCAGTTCTTCACTAAAGCTGTCCTCATCAAGCCCTTTCTTTTCTTTTACCAAAACTCGCGCAATACTGCAGAATAAATTGCCGTAAGCCTCATAATCCAGAATATCGTCAAAATACCGACGGCTTTCATTTGTA
>CAMNWW010000228.1 GCA_946566415.1 uncultured Lachnospiraceae bacterium
GAGTATACGTGAACTAGAAACAGAACTAAAAGCTACGGATGATCGTGAACCGCTCTATGATAAATACGCGCAGGACAGCAGACAGGGCGTCCGCAGACTGTTGGAAAAGTACCGGGCTTTGGATGAAAAGCTGATTCAGGAAAGACAGCGGTTAGATCAGATGCTCTCTTATGAGAGGGAGTATCTGTCCTGCGGCGTGATATGCGGCGTCGACGAGGCGGGAAGAGGTCCTCTTGCCGGCCCGGTCGTAGCCGGCGCCGTCATCCTGCCGCCAAGTCTTGAGATACTTTATCTTAACGATTCAAAGCAGCTCTCCCCTGCCAGGCGCGAGAGATTGTACGATGAGATCATGCGTAAGGCCGTGGCTGTAGGAGTCGGTATGGCAGGGTCAAAGCGGATTGATGAGATCAACATCCTTAAGGCCACTTATGAAGCAATGCGGCAGGCGGTGGAAAGTCTTGATCCGGCTCCTGATATACTTCTGAACGACGCCGTCGCCATCCCGGGGCTTTTCGTAAAACAAGTTCCAATTATCAAAGGGGATGCAAAAAGCCTGTCTATCGCGGCGGCAAGCGTTGTTGCTAAGGTGACGCGTGACAGACTGATGGAAGAATATGAGAAAGAGTTTCCGGGATACGGCTTTGCTTCACATAAGGGATATGGTTCCCAAAAGCACATCGAAGCATTAAAAAAGCTGGGGCCCTGCCCGATACACCGCAGATCGTTTATCGGGAAGTTCATCTAATATAAGATGATATAAAATCAATGTGTGAGATCAGATTTTAAGGATGAATACAAGAAATACAGGAAGTTATTACGAAAAAGCAGCGGGCGCATTTCTTGAAAAAAAAGGATATCAGATACGGGAATATAATTTCCGCTGCCGCTATGGGGAGATCGACATAGTGGCGCAGGAGGGAGAGTATCTGGTTTTCTGTGAGGTTAAATACCGGTGTCAGGCAGAGGAAACGCAGCCCTTGGAGGCCGTGGACTTAAAAAAGCAGAAACGGATTTCCAGGGCGGCGCTTTTTTATATTACACAGCGGGGATATATAGATATTCCCTGCCGGTTCGACGTAGTCGGGATCACCAAAAAAGAGATTGTTTTGATCCAAAATGCATTTGACTATATAGGATAATAAGGAGAAAAAAATGGAGATCACTCTTCAATATAAAAATGAAAAGCAGATATTTACAGAATGTTTTGAGAAGAATGTGTATTTTCTCACGTACCCGCTTCTTAAAAGGACCGGGGTGGTAAGGCACGGGATATCCACCCGCCTCGGCGGGGTCAGCGAAGGCGATTTGGCAGCTATGAATTTGAGCTTTACACGCGGAGACGATCCTGAGAATGTAAAAGAGAACTATAGGAGGATAGGAGACGCGATAGGGATATTGCCGGAAAATATGGTTTGTTCGCGTCAGACGCATACAACGAACGTAAGAGTCGTCACCCAAAAAGACGCCGGAAAAGGGGTCGTGCGGGACTGTGACTACACAGATGTCGACGGTCTTCTCACCTGCGAACCCGGAATCTGCCTGGTGACATTCTATGCGGACTGCGTTCCTCTTTTGTTCGTGGATCCGGTAAAGAAGGTCATCGCCTCCAGCCATTCAGGATGGAGGGGGACGGCCGCAAGGATGGGGCGGGTGACGGTCGACGCCATGCGGCGTGAATTTGGCTGCAGGCCGGAGGATATCGTGGCGGCAGTCGGACCTTCCATCTGCCAGGACTGTTACGAAGTAAGCGAAGATGTAATACAGTGTTTTCGGGATGCTTTTCCTGAAAATGTCTGGAGCCGGCTGTTTTACAAAAAGGAAAATGGAAAATATCAGCTCGACTTATGGAAAGCCAACGAGCAGGTGCTGCTGGACGCGGGAATCCAGGAAGAACATCTGGCGGTAACGAACCTATGCACCTGCTGTAACCCGCAGATTCTCTTTTCCCACCGGGCATCCGGCGGAAAACGCGGCAATCTTGCGGCATTTCTCGCGTTAAAGGAGGATGGAAGATGATCTTAGCGGCAAATACATCGGATGTTGTGGAAAATACCGTGGAGAAGGTCAGCGGTATGAAAGAATGGATTGCCAAGCATGGGCCTGACGTGCTTGCTTTCGGGATTCAGGTCCTTCTTGCCCTGCTTTTTTACGTTGTCGGGCACCAACTGATTAAATGGCTCAGGAAAGTCGTGCGCAGTTCCATGGAACGGGCCAATTCTGACGTGGGAGCGCGCCAGTTCGTTGATTCTCTTTTAAAATTTGGCCTCCATATCCTTTTGATTCTTACGATCGCGAATCAATTCGGTGTAGAATCGACCTCCATCGCGGCTCTGGTAGCTTCCGGGGGCGTCGCCGCCGGCCTTGCGCTTCAGGGAAGCTTATCTAACCTGGCAGGAGGGATGCTGATTCTGCTTTTAAAACCCTTCGTGGTGGGAGATTATATTATCGAAGATGCGCATGGGAACGAGGGGACGGTAAAGGAGATCCAGATTTTTTACACAAAACTTTCGACAATAGATAACCGTACGATCGTTATACCCAACGGGTCTTTGGCAAATACCAGCCTGACCAATGTGACGGACAAAGATTTCCGGCAGCTTGACCTTCGGATCGATATTTCATATGACTCCGACCTGCTGAAGGCCAAATCCCTCCTGGAACAGATCCTGCAAAATGAAACCAGCGTGGAAAAGGAGATGGACCAGAAGGTGTTCGTGGATGATCTGGGGAGCAGCTCCGTTGTCCTGGGAATACGGGCATGGATTAAATCGACAGAATATTGGCCTGCCCGCTGGAGGATTCTGGAAACCATTAAACTGACCCTGGATGAAAATGGAATTGAGATTCCGTATCAGCAGCTTACAGTTCATATGGACAAAAATCATTGACATTTTTATCACAAACTATTATAATGATGCCGACGAAAATATGACGAAGGAGAAGTACAAGATGCGGGTCATAGCAGGCAGGGCACGAAGAATACAACTGAAAACAGCAGAAGGGCTGAATACCCGGCCGACAACGGACCGGATTAAAGAAACCTTATTCAATATGATCGCTAGGGGTTTGGGCGACGCGGCGTTTCTTGATCTTTTTGCCGGAAGCGGCGGAATCGGGATCGAAGCATTAAGCCGCGGAGCCGCACGCGCAGTATTTGTCGAAAATGCACCGGATGCCTTGGCCTGTATCAGGGAGAATCTGAAGCGGACCCGGATGGAGGATTATGCCAAAGTACTTTCTATGGATGTGATGAACGCCCTTAGAAAGCTGAATAATAAAGAGCGTTTCGATTACGTGTTTATGGATCCTCCATACGATCATTTGCTGGAGATGGAGGCGCTTAAGTTCCTTGCATCGTCGGCTCTCCTTGCCGACGGCGCCCTCATCATCGTGGAAGCTTCGCTTACGACAGAGTTTCCCTATTTAGATGAGTTAGGTTTTTCACTTGTCAAAAGGAAGGAATATAAAACAAATGCTCATATCTTTTTGGAAAGGAGAGCCAAGTCATGTTAAGAGCAATTTATCCGGGAACTTTTGACCCGGTCACGTACGGACATCTGGATATCATCAACAGAACCAGCAAAATAGTGGATGAATTAGTCATCGGAGTATTGATGAATAAAGCAAAAATGCCGTTGTTTTCTGTAGAAGAACGTGTTAAAATGTTAGAGGAAGTAACAGGCTCTCTTCCGAATGTCAGGATCGTTCCTTTTGACGGGTTATTGATCGATTTTGCACGGAAGATGGAGGCGAATATTGTCGTGAGGGGACTTCGTGCCATTACAGATTTTGAATATGAACTGCAGATGGCGCAGACGAACCACAAGCTTGACCAGAATGTGGAGACTATGTTTCTTACGACAAGCCTGAAGTATTCCTATTTGAGTTCCACCATTGTGAAAGAAGTTGCGGCTTTTGGCGGGGATATCGCCCAGTTTGTGCCTGAGGCCGTTATCGATAGGATCAAAGAAAAAATGTCACAGCAGGAAGTGATGAAAAGGAGAGTGTAAATTATGAGCAGCCGTATTGAACAGATCATTGAGGAAATCGAAGAGTACATCGACAGTTGTAAATTCCAGCCGTTGTCCACCACAAAGATCATCGTGAACAAGG
>CAMNWW010000229.1 GCA_946566415.1 uncultured Lachnospiraceae bacterium
AAAATCCAACTTACTACTATTGAGGTGTAAGTAGAAAATTTATGCGGAATTATAGGTAAATGGACAGGTGTTTGTCTTAGGAGAGCATCAGAGCACTGTGAATCCAAATATACCGCTTAGATGTTTGTTGTATGTAGGAAGAGCGTATGAACAGCTTATAGATAAAAAGGCATGCTATAGGACAACATTAGTCAAGATACCGACGCCGGAGTTTTATACTTTTTATAATGGAAAGAAGGATCAGCCGATAGAGCAGGAGCTAACCCTGTCAGACGCGTTTATAAATCCGAAAAGGAGTAATTCGGTGGAATTAAAGGTGAAAGTCATCAATATTAATTCAAATAAGACGCATGAGATTTTGAAAAAATGTGAAGTATTAAGAGAATATAGCCAGTTTATCGATACGGTAAGAAAATATGCAGATGAAGCAAATGCAATTAAGAAAGCAATCAGGGAATGCATTGAACATGGAATATTGTCGGATTATTTGAAACGAAAAGGAAGCGAGGTTGAAAATATGTTGATTGCAGAATATAGTTATGAAGAAGATATCCAGGTGAAGCAGCAGGAAGCAGAGCAGCAAGGAAGAAAGCAAGGACTAATATTATCAGGAAAGATTTTTCAGATGGTGAAAAGGAATCCGAATCTTACAGATGAACAGATTGCGGTTGAAATTGGCTGTGAGGAAGAGGAAGTAGAAAGCACTAGAAAAATGTTTGGAATATAAATATATTATATTAAAGTTAAGAATGAATCGAGGCATTGGCGTTTAGCCAGTGCCTTTTTCTGTGGTAAAGCGAATACCCAGGAGAGGTATTAATAGAAAAAGTAAATAAGTATCGTCTATATATTATATAAATTAATTTGACGGGGGGGGTAAAACGATACAATATTATCGCTTATGATGATGAGAGGAAACTCCTCGCATAGCTCGGAGTACCTGAACAGAATCGCCTAGCGGCGATGGAGGAGATAAGGAAATGATGGAATTTAACAGTTACCGATTTGGAGCTGGGCGGTATATTCAGGAAGAAGAGGTTCTTGAGCATGCCGGGCAGGAAATTTTGCGCTATGGGACAAAGGTTTATCTGCTGACAGGTATCCACGCATGGGAAGCAGTAAAGGACAGGCTTATCCCGTCGCTTAAGGATTCGAGAATCGTTTGGACTAAGAACAATTATACTGGATTTTCCAGCTACGAAGCAGTCGAAAGAATAGGAGAAGATTTTAAAAGGGCAGGATGTGATGTTATGGTTGGAATCGGGGGCGGCAAGATCATGGATCTGTCGAAGGCGGCAGCGTTTCATCTGCATGTGCCTGTCGTGTTGGTTCCCACATCGTCAGCTACCTGCGCAGCATTTTCACCTTTAAGCGTGATGTATACGGATGAAGGGAAATGCGTTGGCTCTCTGGATTTTGATAAAGAGGTAGACGAGGTTCTTGTAGATGAAAAAGTGTTGTCTATGCAGCCTCCCAGGCTCGCGGCGGCCGGTATTATGGACGCTATGGCAAAATACATCGAGATATCGAATGGAAAACCGGAAATCACACTGGAAACAGATACCATCAATAAATTCAGCGCTTACTCTATGGCGCAGTTTACATACAAAATTCTTGAAGACTATGGAAGACAAGCTTATCTGGATATAGAGAAAAAGAAGCTTACGCCGGTGGTCCATAATATCATATTTACAACAATCGCAGTGACAGGAGTTATCAGCGCTATGATGAGAGGTCACAGCCAGACGGCCCTTGCCCATAAGCTCTATGAATCTCTCAGAACCTTGTATTTCAAGGAATGTGAGGAGTACCTTCACGGGGAGATCGTTGCGACGGGTCTTATCATGCAGCTCAAATATAATCATAACGAAGAACAAATTCCTGGATTAAAAGAATATATGAAACTTATGGAAATGCCCATGAATTTAAAGGAACTGGGGCTTGTGTGTGACAGGGATACAATTGGGAAACTTAGGGAAAAGCTGGCCCAGTCCAGATTTGTAGAAGATACAGAAGAAGCAAAAAAGAATCTTGAGGAGGCAATGAAAGAGATACGGGCATGATTTCAAAAAGAATGGAAAAAAGAATTTCTCAGAAAGGCGGCATACGGCAGGCATATAATGAAGCGCAGCGGCAGTATAACCTGTATGGAAGAGAAAACGTGTTTGACTTAAGCATAGGAAATCCGTCTGTTCCAGCTCCTGACAAGGTAAGGGAAGCCATCGCAGGTCTGCTGGCAAGGGGTTTTCATCATGGATATATGAGCGAGGCAGGGTATGAGGATACGCGTCGGAAGATCGCAGAGTCTCTAAATCGAAAATACATGGAAACATATTCAGAAACAGATATTGTAATGACGAACGGGGCGGCGGGCGGAATTAACTGTACGCTTTGCGCTCTTCTTGATCCGGGCGACGAGGTGATTGTGTTCCGTCCTTACTATACGGCATATGACGGATTTGCCGAGAATTGGGGCGGGAAAATCGTTACGGTATCTCCGAAAGGAGAGGATTTTTTTCCTGATTACGAAGAGTTTGAGCAAAAAATAACACAGAGGACAAAAGTAGTTATTGTAAATTCTCCGCATAATCCCAGTGGGACGATTTACCCGAAAGAAGCGGCGGAGAAAATAGCCGCGATCTTGAAGAAAAAGGAAGAGGAGTTCAGACATGCCATTTATCTTCTGTCGGATGAGCCTTATCGGGAGTTAGTGTATGACGGAACCCAGCTTCCATGGTGGCCTCATGAATACAGGGACACGATCGTTGTTTATTCTTTTAGTAAGGCTCTGTCTCTGGCGGGCGAGAGGATTGGATATCTGCTGATTCCGCCTGATTTGGACGATGCAGAAAATGTGATGCAGGCGATACGGTCGTCGATGGGAAAGCTCGGTTATGTAAACGCTCCGGCGCTGTTCCAGAAAGCAGTGGGCGAATGTGTGGACGAAACCGTAGACCTAAAATATTACGAGAGAAATCGTGACCTGCTCTATCAAACCCTGATAAAATTCGGATTTACCGCAGTATATCCAAGAGGGGCGTTTTACATATTTGTGAAGTCCCCGATCGACGAAGAAGAGTTTCTTCGTCGGGCCGAAAATCGGCGCCTTATTTTTGTCGGAGGAAGTTCATTCGCTTATCCAGGTTATGTAAGGCTGTCATTTTGCTGCGGGTATGAAGTACTTGAAAGGGCGGTTCCTGCGTTTGAACTACTGGCAAAGGACTGCGGATTGATTTCGGGTTAAATTCCTTCACGGGGAATTTAAACTATAATCGCCTGATCGGCGATGGATTTTAAGGGGATAACCCCGAGGGCGGGGTACCTGAATTTAATCGCCTATTCGGCGATGGAAATTAAGAGGTAAGGAGGAAGAAAGATGAGTAAGATCGACTTGTCGAATGCCGGATTCGGCACGCTTGCCATTCATGCGGGGCAGGAGCCGGACGGCATGTACGGGGCGCTTGCCACCCCGATCTACCAGACGTCGACGTTTTGTTTCGAGACGGTAGAAGAAGGCAGCGCAAAATTCAGCGGAGAGATTCCCGGCTTTTGTTATTCGCGGGGCGGAAATCCGACGAACGCGGCGTTGGAAAGGAAAATAGCAGCCTTGGAAGGCGGAGAAGCGTGCGTAGTAACAGCATCCGGCATGGGTGCGGTCGGAGGAGTCCTGATGGGGCTTTTAAAATCGGGCGACCATGTGATCTGCGGCGACTGTGTATATGGTTGTACGGACGTGGTAATGAGGGATACCTTAAGCAAGTTCGGAGTCGAGGTTGAATTTGTGGATACCTGCGATATGGCGGCGCTTGAAGCAGCGATCAAAGAAAATACAAAGATGATTTATTTTGAGACGCTTACAAATCCGACGATGAAGCTGACGGATATTCGTGCCGTCTCAGCGCTGGCGCATGAAAAAGGAATTAAAGTGGTCTGTGACAATACATTTACACCGCCTCCGGAGCTGTATCCTTTAAAGCTTGGGGCAGATGTCGTACTGCATAGCTGTACAAAATATATTAACGGGCATGGAGATGTGATTGAAGGCGCGGTGATCGGTAATCTGGATGATATTACCGTGATCCGCAAGACAGCCGTCACGAAGGTCTGCGGC
>CAMNWW010000230.1 GCA_946566415.1 uncultured Lachnospiraceae bacterium
ATTATTTATCTAAACAGGCCTATTCCTGTCTGGTACAGTATAAATCTACTGCTCCTGTCTGATACAGGTGAACCAGTGCCCGTTCCCCGCCTCCACTTTTTCTGGATATCTCTTTTTGCATTCCTCACAGGCATACCGGCATCTCGGGGCGAAATAGCACCCCGGACCTGGATTTAGTGGTGTAGGCGGTTCTCCCTCGATGGCGATACTCTCTACCTTTTCATCCGGGTCAATAGAAGCACAATTTGAGATCAACGCCTGAGTATATGGATGCCGCGGATTTTTGATCACATCATCCGCTTTCCCGTACTCTACGATCCGGCCTAGGTACATCACCGCAATATTGTCTGAAATATAACGGGTCAGAGCGATATCATGGCTGATGAACATCACCGATGTGTTTTCATTTCTGCTTAAGTCTAAAAGCATATTGATGATATCCGCACGTACAGACACATCCAGCATAGATACCGGTTCATCCGCAATGATAAATTGGGGTTTTAAAAACATGGACCGTATGATCGAAATACGCTGTAACTGACCGCCTGACAGCTCATGGGGATAACGGCTCATAATATCCTCAGCTGGACGAAGACCGCCTGCCTCCAGCGCTTCCATGCACATTTTCCGCCGCTCTTCATCATTATTTCCAATTTTATAGTTCTTTAGAGGCCGCAGAAGGATCTTCTCGATCGTATCCCGCGGGGTAAAGGTATCAAAAGGATTCTGGAAAACAATCTGTACAGTACTGCGGAATTTCTTTGGATTCTTCTTCAGCATTTCTTTTGTTGAAACATTATTGATAAAACAGTCCCCTCTGGTGGGCTGCTCCAGACGCGTCAAAATTTTCCCCAACGTGGATTTTCCGCATCCTGATTCCCCGATAACGCCGAGAATCTCTCCCTCTTCAATAGAAAGGCTCACACCGTCCACCGCTTTTATCCAGTCTTTTCCTTTTTCCCCTTTCTTTTTATGTGAAGAGGCGTCCGACCCGTGATAAGGATACCACATTGCCACATCTTCCACAGAGATATATGCTTTCTCACTCATTTGATATTCCTCCTTCATACAGGATGCATTTCACCATACGTCCGTCGGGCGTCTCTGTCTGGCGTGGTTTCCTTTTTCTGCATTCTTCCGTAGCCTTTGGACATCTGGGTGCGAATATACAGCCTTTGCATTCTTTTGACAGATCCGGCAAAAAGCCTGGAATGGCGCTTAGCTTTGCATTTTCTCCTTTTAGTGAAGGAAAGGATGCAAGAAGACCTTGTGTGTAAGGATGCATCGGTTTCTTGAAAATATCCTTTACATATCCGATTTCCATAAATTCACCCGCATACATTACCGCCACTTTATTGCAGGATGCTGCAACAACGGACATATCATGAGTGATCATCATTCTTGTCATGTCCATCTCTTTTTCCATCTGTACGACTTCTTCCAGAATCTGCCCCTGCGTTACCACATCCAGAGCTGTCGTAGCCTCGTCAAAGATCACCAGTTTCGGGCTATGCAGAAGGCTGATGGCGATCGCTACTCTCTGCAGCATTCCTCCTGACATTTCATGAGGGTAAAGATGATATACCCTTTCCGGCAGGTTCACAAGTTTTAACAGATAGATCATTCGTTTTTCAATTTCTTCTTTTCCAGCCTTCGGTTCATGTACACGGTAGATATCCTCCACTTGTGTACTGATACGGTGAACCGGGCTTAATGCATTCATTGCTTTCTGGAACACCACCGAAATCCCGCTCCAGCGGATCTTATTCATCTCTTCCTGGGTAAGCGCAAACAGGTTCCTTCCTTCAAACTCTGCCGTCCCATCAATTTGGACTGTTTTTTCATTGTGAAGACGGAGAAGCGCCATAGCTAACGTCGACTTTCCGGAACCGGACTCACCTACAATACCGACAGAATCCCCCTTATAGATGGAAAAAGTTGCATTTCTTACTGCGTAGACCTGTTTTTTCTTATTGCGGTATGTAACATTTACATCTTTCAGTTTTAAAATCTCTTCCATTTATATTATTCCCTTCCGTTTACATGTTTTGGATTCAGCACATGGTTGAGTCCGTCGCCAAGCAGGTAAAATACTAATACGGTGATCACGATCGCGATACCGGCAAATACAGAAATCCACCACGCTGTGGTAATGTATTGTTTTCCGGTATAGATCATCTGTCCCCAGCTTATAATGCCCGGATCACCCAGGCCAAGGAAAGAAAGCCCCGCTTCCGTCAGGATCGCATTGGACATTCCCATCGTCGTATTGGCGATGACCGGAAAAATACCGTTCGGGATAATATACTTAAAAAGAATCTGTGTTTTTGTCTCACCCATAGCGGTCGCGCTTTTTACAAATGTACGTTCACGAAGGGACAGCGCCTGTGCGCGCATTAGTTTTGCATTGCTCGGCCATGTCGTGATCCCGATTACGATCATCACGTTGTACAGGCTGTTTCCGAACAGGGCGATTACCAAAAGAATCAGGAAAAAGCTCGGAAGCATCATAAACACATTGATGATCTCAGACACCACTGTGTCAACCTTCCCGCCGAAAAATCCCGCCACGCCTCCTACTAAAACACCCAGTACACCAGAAATTAACGCGGATATAACGGCCACTTGAAGAGAAGTCCTGACCCCGTAAATCACCATGCTGTAGATATCCTGCCCCATATGGTTCGTTCCTAGGATATGACCTTTTTCACCCAATCCCACCAGAACGTCTTCTCCGAAATGATATGGGTTCTCTGTGGCAAGAACAGGCGCCAATATAATAAGAAGAAGCAAGATCAGAAGCCCGATAATTCCGGCAAGAAGCTGCTTGTCTCCTGTGATTGTTTTCCAAAGTCTTCTGACTGAATATTTTTTATCCATCTCTCCACCTCTATTCATACCGGATTCTTGGGTCAAGCATAGCATATACGATATCTACGATCAGCATGACGACTGCTACTGAAATCGACATAATCAAATAGATTCCCATTAACGTCGGATAATCTCTCTGCGTGATCGCGGTCATGACAAGCCGTCCCATTCCCGGCCATGCAAACACAATCTCAATAAGCGTGACTCCCGTGATCAGGTATGCCATCGAAATGCCGAAGATCGTGACTGTCGGAAGGATCGCATTCCGGAAAATATATTTATTGAATATTTTCTTCTCACTCATCCCCGTTGCGCGGAGCGTTGTGATAAAATCTTCATTCATCACCTGCAGGACCGAAGATTTTGCAATACGGAAATACTGCGGTAAGAGAACAAGCGTCAAAGTAAGTACAGGCAAAAACATATGTCTTAACACATCGATTATGTATGCCATCCCGGTATAGCCTGCCCGTGTATCTGTCAGTCCAAAGGAAGGAAACCACCCCAGCAAAGAAGAAAATAAAATGATAAGCATCAGTCCCAGCCAGAAAGCAGGCATAGAATTGAAAGTATAAGAAGCTCCTGACGCTATCACGTCATACGCGCCCCCCTCATGCCTGGCCGCCAGTATTCCCATAACCGTGCCGATCAGCGCGGCCAAGATCGCCGCGACGAGGCCAAGCAGAACGGTTGCCCCTACTTTTTCAGCGATCATATCTGACACAGGCCGGTTATATATGATCGATGTTCCCAAATCTCCTTTTACAGCTGTCTTTAGGTAGCTTGCAAACTGCACCGGAAGCGGTTTATCAAAACCATACTTTTCTTCCAAAGCAGCTCTTAGCTCCGGACTGTTATTCTCCTTTCCCATCAGTGTTGTGATTGGATCGCCAGGCGCCATCTTGATGACGACAAAATTTAGTGCAAACACTATAATTATTGTCAAAATACCTGTGAAAATCCTTCGTAACACAAAACGTTTCACAATCATCCCTCCCATCTTTTTTTCTATAATTCATATAATTTTTATATCATTTATTATAAATGTATAATCTAATTCTGTCAATCTATTTCTTATTTCAGGAAAATTATTTATAATTTGATATAATTTTATAAAAAATTGTATATTTCTGGCTTGGATTCCATTTTTATGTCATTTGATTCATTTTCTAATATTTCTGATAAAAAAGGGCTCCAAAAGTTTTCCGCAAAAAAAGGA
>CAMNWW010000231.1 GCA_946566415.1 uncultured Lachnospiraceae bacterium
AAGTCGAAAGAAACATAGTCCTGTATCCCATAAGTCCTAAGCAGATCATAGATCACAGAAAGTCGTTCAACCGCCTGTTCTGCTTTTTCGCACGGCGCGATCGCCCTCGCCGTCTCCAGGACATCGGCGTCCCCGATCAGGCGGGGAAGGGCAAGAAACGCGTCCGTTGCCTTTGACGCGGTCTTTTCTCTGCTTAGAAGTTCTTCCATTCCAAAATAATTCCGGTTGGTGATCAGTTCGCGGAGACGTGATTCTGTATCCTCTTCTATCTTGGCCTCTTCGATCAGACTCTGGAAAAATTCTACGTTGCCGATTGTGATCTGGAATTTTTCCAGTCCCGCCTGTTTTAAGCAGTCTGCCACCAGCGCAAGCATTTCTGCATCCGACTCAGAGGAATCGCTTCCCAGAAACTCAGCTCCGAGCTGCGTACTTTCTTTCAGCCGTCCCTGGTAACTGGAATGATTGATAAAAGTATCCCCTATATAGCAGAGCCTTGCCGGGAAATCCTCCTCTGTGAATAATGTAGCCGCCGCACGCGCGATCTGCGGGGTCATATCCGGGCGCAGGACAAGTGTATTGCCTTCTTTATCGAAAAATTTGTAAAGCTCCCTGGATGGAATTGTACCGATCTCCCTCCGAAAAACATCGAAAAATTCAAAGGTAGGGGTCTGAATATCATGGTATCCATAGAGATGCAGCACATGATGCAGCCGATCGGTAAGCGCCAGTTTTTTTGCGCATTCCTCGTGATAAATATCCCGTACCCCTTCTGGTGTATGTAATAACTGTTTCATTTTATCCGCTCCTTATGTCGCTTTAGCACGTTACCATGCAAAAAACAAATCTGTTGTATCATACAAGGTTTTTGCAGGAATGTCAAGCCTCTTTCCCTGCCCTACTTGCGTCATGTAAATCTTGTGTGCCGCGTGAGTCTAGATCCCGCTGGAGCATATCCAGATAGGGGACGAAGACACCGTTTTTCAGGGGCATAAAAAATATTGGATCCAGCTCTTCAAAACGGACGCTTTTCCGTCCTCCGCTTTGTCCCCGGTCCCAGAACCGCTTTATCTCTTCAAACCGCATATAGTACAGCTCGTTTCTTGTGCTGTAGTATATGATAAAAAAAGCGATTCCTTCCTGCTTCTCAAAATTTTCCATGAATTTGATCTGGTGTGCATGGATATTGTGGAGCGGGAACGTATCGGTACGGCATTCTTTCGCGTCAAAACACACTGGAATCCCCTGTACGGCGCCGATATAATCCACTGTGCTCCTCTGGTCAAAATAGGCAAGCGTGATCTGCCGATGCTCCTTATCCATCCGGACAGGGGTGATCGGCGTCGGAATCTTTTGGATCAGCGCAAGCCCTTGCGTCAGATACCGCTCATTGGTCCGGTTGATAAAATCTTCTAATGTGGAGCCTCTAAGACCTCTTGAATTCCATGTCCCCATATTGATTCCCCCTTTATGACGTTAAGCATCCGGTCGGGAAGAGGCGCTGTGACCGTCCTGCCGGAAACAGCCTTAAGCGCTCCTTGGCAGTCCGGAAATTCTATCTTCCAGGCATGGAGGAGCTGTTCATGTATCTGGTATTTCCGGCGGTAATATGCATTGACGCTGTTATCTCCGTACTTAGGATCGCCGATAATAGGATGTCCCTCGGAAGAAAGATGCGCACGGATCTGATGTGTTCTTCCAGTAATCAGATGCACCCTCAGAAGAGTAATACGCGCATTTCCCGCAATCGGGACGTACTCTGTCTCGATCTTCTGTCCCCCGGGAATTTCGTCCGTCCTGCCGTCCCCTGCTTTGACAACCACCTTATTGGTCCTTTCATCCTTTTTCAAAAAACCTTCTATCTTCTGCGCCTCTTTTATTTCCCCGGAAACAATGGCGAGATAGTATTTTTTCAAACTCCGGTCGTGCAGCATAGCTCCGAGCTGCTGCAGCGCCGCCAAGGACTTGCCGGCCGTTATGATGCCGCTGGTATTGCGGTCAAGGCGGTTGCACACTGACGGGCGGAAGCTTTCCAGTTCCTTATACGATAACTGCCCGGTTTCAAGAAGATATGAAATCATATATTCGTTCAGTGAGACGTCTTTCGGGGAAGCTTTCTGGGAAAGCATCCCGCATGGTTTATCCAGAATCAGGATATGGCTGTCTTCGTATAAAATCGTAAGAGAACGTTTCTCTTCCAACGCTTTTTTAACGGAAAGCTCCGCTCCTTTCGTCCCTTTGCCGAACTTTTCCAGCGTCGCGTCCGCAAGGAACATACAAATTTCATCCCCGGTATTTAACTTTTCATTCCCCAGGGCCTTTTTCCCATTCAATGTAATATTTTTTTTCCTCAGCATCTTATAGAGAAATCCCTTTGGAGCGCTGCTGAGATATTTGGCAAGCAGTTTATCCATACGCTGCCCGGCTTCATTGGTTGAAACGATTATTTTTTTCATTGCTTTTTACAAGGAAATATCCAACAGGATTTCCTTGATATCCTCATTTCGGCGGCTCTGCTGATTTTGTTCAACAGAGGCGATATTATTCATGCCCTCTGCCCTGCTTAAAAAAGCCTTGTAATCCTGGAAAATTTTAACTGTAATCTTTTCAAGTTTATTTTTTGCAAGAATCTTTTTTATATATTCCCCTGCGTAGACGGTATCCAGCTTTTTGTTCCGGGTATAGCCGCAGACGGTATTATTGTATATTGCAAGGATGTCGATCGGCATGGCCTTTCTCTCGCTGGTTATAACAAGCTCATAAAGCATGGTAAGGGACTCGGTTTTTCCGGAAATTTCCAGTTCCCTTGCTTCGTTAATGGAATCGTACGGCGCCAGCATAATAAGATTGACCAGGGCCCGGCATGCGGGAAGACATACCAAAATCGCGACAAACGTCCATAGATTCAGTTTTGTATGGTTCAGTAAATATCCCATGATCACCAGAGCTGCGACCAGGACAAAACAAAGAATATTTTCCATGATGAGCAAGGTCTTCCTTGCCCTGATATATCCGGCTTCACCTTTTTCTACTCTCATGATTTTTTCTCATTCCTTCCTTATTCTTCTGTATCTTCTTCATTTTTTTCAGACTGAATACGGTCCAGGCGTCCCATGATCTTTAGAAGTAATTTGTGAGGTATTATTTTGGCGGCGATTCTGGCTCCCTTCATGGCTTTCCCATAGATAGAAAGCTCCTTTTTCCTGCGTGAGTCCAAAAGAGCCCTGCGGACAACGTCCTTCGGACACGCCATAAAAGATTCCTTAAGAGTACTGGCGGACGTGCCGGAGATTTCAAAAAATTCTGTATCTACCGGTCCCGGGCAGACGGCTGTCACGAAAATTTCTTTTTCTTTCAATTCCTCGCCGAGCGCCCTGGAAAAACTAAGGACATAAGCTTTCGTCGCCGCATATACGGCGAAACGGGTCTGCGGACAGAACGCCGCGGCGCTCGCAACATTGACGATCCGGCTCCCTTTTGACATATAAGGGAGGCACAGGCAGGTCATCTCGGTCAGGCCGCAGCAATTAACCTCGGCCATTTGGGGCTGAAGTCTCCGGTCCTGCTTTGAGATTTCTTCCACCGTACCGGTCTTTCCGAAACCCGCCGCATTTACCAGCATACGGATATCCGGGGTTTGGTTTTCCAGGCGGTTCAGCACCTGCTTGTACACCAGATTTTTCTGCATGTCTCCGGCAAAAATCCTGACATAAGTAGACATATTCTTTTTCAGTTCCTGAAGGCGTTCCTCACGGCGCGCAATAACCCATATTTCGTCCAGCTCTTTATAGAACTTTTCGATCTGTCTTACAAATTCTCTTCCGATTCCGGATGAAGCTCCGGTAACGATCGCAATTCTCATTTTAACACCTCTTTCTTTTCTTCATATTTTTTTCTTTTATTTTATCTTTCGCCTTTTCCTTTTTTAATTTTCTGGGCCGGATTAGGCAGGTTTTTCCAAAGCCGACCAGATCCATCCGCCCTGCAAGGTGCAGAGCTTCCATGACAAGATCATAATTTTTTGGATCGCGGTACTGGATCAGCGCCCGCTGCATGGCCTTCTCATGCGGATTTTTCGGCACATATAC
>CAMNWW010000232.1 GCA_946566415.1 uncultured Lachnospiraceae bacterium
CTGGGAGTGTGTTCTAAGAGACGCAGGATATGAAGTCAGGACGGTAGTCCGGGGACTGGGCGAAATCCCGGGAATCCGGAGACTGTTCGTACGTCATGCACAGGAAGCGTGACAGACAGAAGGGAGAAGACGAAGAATGATCCGATTGGTGCGGCCCGACGAGACGATGGAAGAAAAGGTGATGGCGTTCCGCAGGGCGTTTCTGGAAGCAGGGGAAAAGGAAATAAACGGAGGCCGGGGGCTGCATCATTTTGATGATTACAAAGAGTGGCTGCACTACGTCAGAAAGAGCCAGAAGCCGGAAAACACCGCCACCGGAGTGCGCGCTTCCTTGTATTTTGCTTTGGAGGAAGAAGGACGTCTGGTAGGGTGTATCGAGCTGCGGCATGAGCTGAGCGAGGAGCTTAAAGTCCTGGGAGGAAACATCGGCTACAGCGTGGCTCCGAAGGAGAGACGCAAAGGATACGGCTCTGCGATGCTGGCGCTTGTAGCTGAAAAGGCGAAGGTCGTCGGAATCGACGAGCTGCTCCTCACCTGCGATGCAGCTAATATCGGTTCCATCCGTACAATTACAAAGTGCGGAGGCATCTTTGAAAAGCAGGAGAAGATACGCTGTCTCGCAAAGGAGACATATGTGAGATATTATCGAATCCAGGTACACAGCAGTTGCGGAAAAAGCGAAAAGTAATTATAATGGATAAAAGCAAAATCTGACGAGGCGGTGCGGATACTATGAAGAACAGCCGGTTTATCTGGAAAGACCAGCAAAAATTGAGGACGGGTTACACTACCGGGAGCTGTGCGGCCGCGGCAGCAAAGGCGGCGGCATATATGCTGTTTTCCGGAAGGGAAATTCGTCAGGTATCGCTTATGACACCGTCAGGCATCCGGCTGTACCTGGATATTGAACATATTGAGATCCAAAAGGACCGGGCGAGCTGTGCAGTGAAAAAGGACAGCGGCGACGACCCGGATGTGACAAACGGCGTCTATGTCTATGCCAGTATAGAAAAAAATGATTCCGGGGACCTTTGCCTTGACGGCGGAGAAGGGGTCGGGCGTGTCACAAGGAAAGGGCTGGAGCAGAAGATCGGCGAGGCGGCGATCAATCAGGTGCCGAGAAGTATGATATGCCAGGCGGTGAGAGAAGAGATGGAGAAGGCCGGATATACCGGCGGTGTGGATGTCGTGATCTCTATACCGGGAGGAGATGTTCTGGCAGAGAAAACCTTTAATCCAAGGCTTGGAATTGTAGGCGGCCTTTCCGTGCTTGGGACAAGCGGTATCGTGGAGCCGATGAGTGAACGGGCCCTGACCGATACCATTTACCTGGAGATGAAGATGCAAAAAGAGGGCGGCCATGATCTGTGTTACCTGGTGCCGGGCAACTATGGAGAAGATTTTCTCCGGGAAAGTATAGGCTACAAGGGAGAAAGAGCGGTCAAATGCAGCAACTATATCGGGGAAGCCATCGACGACGCTCTGCGTCTGTCGATGAAAGGATTGCTCTTGGTGGGGCACGCCGGGAAATTGGTGAAAGTGGCGGCAGGCGTTATGAATACACATTCCCGGCAGGCGGACTGCAGGATGGAGGTATTTGCCTCCCATGCGGCGATGGCGGGCGCACAAAAAGACCTGGTAAAACAGATCATGGACTGTACGACGACTTTAGAGGCAATCGAGCTTCTGGAAGCAGAAGGGATGCTGGAACAGGCGATGCAGACCATTATGGAGAGAATGGAGTATTATCTGCGGCATAGGGCAGGGAAAGACCTGGAAATTGCGGCGGTGGTATTTACAAAGGAAAAAGGGATGCTTGGAAAAACATCCGAAGCGGACACCCTTATATCACGGATACAGGAGACGGAACAATGAAAGGGAAATTTTATGTGGTGGGAGTAGGACCGGGGGAAGCAGAGCTGATCACGCTGAAAGCCGTCCGCATTATAAAAGAGTGTGATGTGATTGCTCTTCCCATTTCCCGGAAGGGATTTGAGGATCCGGTCTATGAGGCAGCAGGCGCGGCAGTGGTAAGCCCGGAGATCCTGGAAGGATGCACGGCGTACCGGATCGTACGGTCGTCTCTTCCGGATATTTCCAGTAAGGCGAAACTTTATCTTCCTATGCCGATGCTCAAAGACAGAGAACGTCTGGATAAGGCGCATGATCTGTGCGCCGGCGCGGCGGCAGAACGGATGGATGCAGGCGATATGCTGGCGTTCCTCACGATCGGGGACCCGTCCTTGTATTCTACGGGAATGTATGTGCACGAGAGACTGAAACGAATGGGATACAAGACACAGCTTGTGCCGGGCGTTCCGTCTTTTTGTGCGGCGGCGGCATCTCTTGATATAGAGATCGCGAGAAATAAAGAAGAGATACATATTCTGCCGGCTTCCTACGGGGTAGAAAAAGGTCTGCTCCTTTCGGGGACTAAGATTCTGATGAAGGCAGGAAAGAAGATGCCGGAGATCAAAAAAATGGCGGAGGATAAGAAAGTCAAAATACAGATGGCAGAAAACTGCGGGATGGAGGATGAGAGGTTCTATTTTTCGGCAGAGGAAATTCCGGATGAGGCCAGTTATTATTCTCTGCTTATAATCAAGGAGGATTCATAGATGGTTTGGTTCGTGGGCGCGGGACCCGGGGCGGAAGATCTGATTACGGTCCGCGGCAGGCGGTTGCTTGAAGAGGCGGATATTGTAGTCTATGCAGGTTCGCTGGTGAACGAGGGTCTTTTGAAAAATGTGAAAAAGGAATGCCGGATCTATAACAGCGCGTATATGACGCTGGAGGAGATATTGGACGTTATGATCTGCGGGGAGAAGTGCGGGAAAAGAGTGGTTCGTCTCCACACCGGGGATCCCTGTCTATATGGGGCGGTTCGGGAACAGATGGACGCGCTTAAGGAGGCAGGCGTCTCCTATAAAATATGTCCTGGGGTCAGTTCTTTTAGCGGGGCGGCGGCGTCTCTTGAGGCGGAATATACGCTCCCAGGGGTTTCACAGTCGGTAGTGATTACCAGGATGGCGGGAAGAACGCCGGTTCCTAAAGGAGAATCGATCCGAAGCTTTGCCGCGCACCGGGCGACGATGGTAGTGTTCTTAAGCGCCGGTATGCTGGATGAATTGTCTGAGGAACTGACCGCAGGGGGATACGAGCCGGACACACCGGCGGCGATCGTTTATAAAGCGACATGGCCGGATGAAAAGGTTCTCCGCTGTACGGTGGCGGAGCTTGGCGGGACGGCGAAAAAGCATGGCATTACCAAAACGGCGCTGATCATTGTCGGGAATGTTCTGGAAGGAACTTACGAGCGCTCCAGACTGTATCATCCGCAGTTTACCACAGAATTCAGGACAGGAAATTAAGGCAAGGTGATAAGATTGGGGAAAATCTATATTGTAGGGATCGGACCGGGGGCAAAAAAGCAGATGACTCTGCGGGCCAAGGAAGTACTTGAGATCTGTCCGGTTATTGTTGGTTACACCGTATATATTGATCTGATAAAGGAAGATTATCCGCATAAAACATATATATCTACGCCGATGCGTAAGGAGCGGGAAAGATGCCGGGCGGCGTTTGTCGAGGCCGAGAAGGGGAACGATACCGCAGTGATATGCAGCGGGGACGCGGGAGTCTACGGGATGGCGGGGCTGATGTACGAGCTGTCCGGGGAATATCCAAAGATCAGGCTTGAAGTTGTTCCGGGGATTACGGCGGCCACAGGCGGCGCGGCGCTCCTTGGCGCTCCTTTGACGCATGATTTTGCGGTTATCAGTCTGAGCGATCTTTTAACTCCCTGGGAGAAGATCGAAAAAAGGCTGCTTGCCGCGGCGATGGCGGATTTTGTGATATGCATCTATAATCCATCCAGCAAAAAGAGTGCGGATTATCTAAAAAAGGCTTGTTCTTTGATGCTGGAGTATAAGAACGAAGAGACGATCTGTGGGCTCGTACGTAATATTGGAAGAGAAGGAGAGTCGGTGCGGCTCCTCTCTCTGGGAGAATTAAAAGAAACAGAGACGGACATGTTTACTACCGTGTTTATCG